>JBBSTS010000366.1:0-1850 GCA_038235675.1 Myxococcota bacterium
CCTGGTCGACTTGAGCGGCTGCCCAAGGCTGGCCCACTTTCCCCCCGACATGACCTTCGGCTCGCTGTGCCTGCGCGGCAATACGACGGCGCAAGATTTGCCCTACGCCTACCTGCAAAGGCCAAGCCGAGGACATCAGACGCGCAGCCTCGATGTGCGTCGCACAAAAATCTCCGCGGCCACGATCCTGGCGATGCGGGCGGTGGCGCATCCGGACGTCCAAGTAAAAGGATAGAGAATGCCGCCCACACTGCCGCCTCATTGTCGTCAGGGCACCACGCCACATAAGCTGCAGGGCCTGTCGTGGCGCCGCGACAACGCGGTCCTTCGCGACGCATCGATCGATTCACTGGACGCCAACCTGCACTTCCCCAACAATCTTTCTCTCTCCAACTGCCCGCGGCTGGTCACCCTGCCCGCAGGCCTGAAGGTCGATGGCGACCTGGTGATCCGCAACTGTCGCCGCTTGCGCAGCCTCGGCACCGATTGGTGGGTCGGCGGCAGCCTCGAGATCGAAAACTGCCCAGAGATCACCGCCTTGCCGGCGCAGCTGCCGATGGGCCAGCGCAAAGATCCCGCAAGTTGCGTCCTGGCCGCACGCAGCTGCTCGCAGCTGCACGAGGTGGGCGAACAACCCGGGTTTTGCGGCCGGCTGGTCCTCGAGCGCTGTCCCAACCTCTACCGCCTGCCGTCTAATTTTGGCAATTTACAGAGCGGCAGCGTGATCTTACGCAACCTGCAGAATTTGACCACGCTGCCTGCAGGCCTCTTTTCGGCCCCCCAGCAACAGGGGGAGCTCGACGTCAGCGTAAGCTCCTGCCCTCGTTTGCGGGTGCTGCCGCAGCTTCTGTACAGCCGCGGCGACCTAACTCTGCAAAATTGCCAGGGGCTGAGGCGCATCAGCCGGCGCATCCACGTGCCGGGCCGCTTGCTGCTGCGCGACTGCGCCCGCCTCGCCATGGGTGCCCAGCTCAGCCTCGAGGTCGACCAAGACGTGCGGGTGGAGAATTGCCCCCAGCTCGAGTATTTGGGACGCCGATGGCGCTGGGGTCGCGACCTACACCTGATAAATTGCCGCCAACTGCACACCCTGGCCCTAGATTCGTCAGCTTTGGGCGAGGGCGACGTTGCCATCGTCGATTGCCCGGCACTGAGCACGCTGCCTGTGGGGCTGTTCGAGCACGCAGAAGTCTGGGCGGCGCAGGGTCCTCGCCGCTCGCTGCTGCTCGAGGGCTGCCGCATCGACAGTGAGGCCATGTCACGCTACGTGGCTTTGGCCGCGCCAAACTTCGCGGTGACCACCTCGCGCAATGGCCTGGCGCTTTGCCCACCGGCGATGAGCGACCTTAAGCGTGAGGTGCTGTGGTGGCTAAGCGTTTACGATGGTCCCAAGCGGCGCGCCAGCCAGCAGCCTCTTTTTCTGACCTCCGAGACCGGAGGTCATTTCGATCCCCAACAACAAGATGTGCTGCTGAGCTTTCTGCGCCGCCTGCGGGACACCGCTGGTTTTAAAAATGTAGACACCCGTGCAGCGTTGGCGCAGGCGATCCTGCATTGGCTGCGGCATCTGTGGTCCGACGCCGCACTGCGCTGCGAAATGGTCGAGCGCCTCGAGGGGGCCCGGCCCACCTGCGAGGACGGCGACAGCCTGGCCTTCAACGACCTTTACCTCGACACCGAGGTGGCGGCCTGTGCGCGCTCACACAGCCGTCTACGCCTCGAGCAGATGGGCGAAGGTGTTCTGATGTACAAGGTCGTCCAAGATGCGGCCGAAAGAAAAGTCAGCGCCATCCTTGCCGAAAAGCCAGATTTTACCGAGGACGTCGAGGTCCATCTGGCCTACCAGGTCG
>JBBSTS010000367.1:0-1841 GCA_038235675.1 Myxococcota bacterium
AGGGCGCCCAACAGGCCGCAGAGCACCACGTAGATAAAGGCTGGCTCGCCCGGCGTCACCCGTACCAGCTTGCTGATGGTCTCAGCGACCCGCGGCGCAAAGACGAACATCGCCAAAAAGTTGAAGGCCGCCGCCCATGCCACCGCTGCCCGCGGGCTGAGCACCCGCGTCGAGACGATGGTGGCGATGGAATTGGCGGCGTCGTGGGAGCCGTTGATGACGTCGAACACCAGCGCCAGGCCCACCACCGCACAGACCAGGACGAACAAAGAGTCGACCATTGCTTAGGCGTGCTCCAGCACGACGCCCTCGATGATCTGCGCAACGTCCTCGCAGCGATCGGTGGCGCTCTCGAGGTACTCGAAGATCTCTTTCCACTTGATGACCATCAAACAGTCCTTCTCCTCCTTGAAGATCCGTGCAAGTGCGGCGCGCAAAAGGGCGTCGGCTTCGTTTTCTAGCTGGTTGATCTCGACACAGGTCTGCAGCAGCGGGGCGGCGTTGGTCATGGTGCGCAGCCCCAGCACCGCTTTTTCCACCGCCGCGGCGCAGCGCACCAGAACGGCGGCCATCTCCACCACCTCGGGGCGCATCTGGGTGATCTCATAGAGGACCATGCGCTCGGCGGTGGCCTCGATGTTGTCCATGATGTCGTCCATGCGCGTGATGAGGTTGTAGATGTGGTCGCGCTCGAACGGGGTGATGAATGTCTGATGCAGCGCGGCAACACAGCGGTGGGTCACCACGTCGGTCTCGTGCTCGATCTCCTTGATGCGTTTGGCTTTGGCGACGATGTGGGCTCCGGGGCGCACCATCGCCTCGAATTCGGCGATCCCCTCGGCGGTCAGCCGGGCGTGCTGGGCGAAAAAGTCGAAAAAACTGGTCTCTTGCGGCAACAGTTTACCAAACATCTGACGCTCCTTTTAGCCCTGCCACTTGATGTTGCAGCCCATCGACGGCTGTTGGTCCACGGCGATGGGCCGTCCCTCTAGGAGGGCGTCCAAGGCAGCGCCGAGGTCGGCGCCGCTTAGGGGCACCCCGTTTCCCGGCCGGCTGCCGTCGAAGCGGCCGCGGTAGACCAGGCGATGTTGGGCGTCGAAGAGGAAGAAGTCCGGCGTGCAGGCGGCGGCAAGGGCGCGCGCCACTTCCTGGTTGGCGTCCCAGAGGTAGGCGAAGCGATAGCCCGCCTCCTTGGCCGCAGCGCCCATCTTGTCGGGGGCGTCGGCGGGATAGGCCACCGCATCGTTGCTGTTGATGCCGACGACGCCGCAGCCGCGCGCCTTGGCCGCATCTGTGAAGGCTGCCAGCGCCCGCTGCAGGTGCAGGACGTAGGGGCAGTGGTTGCACAGAAACATCACCAGCAGGGGCCGACCGGCAAAGTCGGCGCTCGACACCGTGGCCCCGGTCCGGCCCGGCTCGGGCAAAGTGAAGGACGGGCAGGGGGTGCCCAGCGGCAGCATGCGCGAGAGGGTCTTGCTCATGCGCGCCGCTATAGCGCGTCTTTTCTGCCGACGCCAGTTGGCATAGGTAGCCTCCATGGTCACCCACCCGTCGACGCCGCCCGCCGTCCATTATCTGCTGCAGTTTGAGCCCCAACAGCACCGCCTCAAGGTGTGCGCAACGTTCACGGCTCCGGCCGACGGGGTGCTCACCCTGATGCTGCCGGTTTGGACGCCGGGCTCCTACGTGGTGCGCGACTACGCCCGCCACGTCGAGGCGTTTGCTGCCTCGGCCAACGGCCAGTCGCTGCGCTGTGACAAGGTGCGGCTCAACCGCTACCGTATCGCGGTGGGCACCGCCCCTGACCCCGTCGAAGTGCGCTACACCTTGTATTGCCGCGA
>JBBSTS010000368.1:0-1829 GCA_038235675.1 Myxococcota bacterium
GGGGTCGACGCGCAGAGCCTCCAAAAAGCCGTTCAAGGCGTCTAGGAGGTTGCCCTGCTCGGCCTGAATGGTCGCCAGGTTGTCGAGGGCGTGGGCCGAGTCGGGATCGAGCTTGATCGCCTTTTTGAACTCGCTCGAGGCCTCGTCCAGCCAACCGCGATCGGCAAGCTCGATGCCACGGCCGTTGTGCTCGTCCGATTCGGAAATTTCATCTCGCCGGCGTACCATGCGGGCATGGTTACCACGCGGGCGCTGCCAGACAAAGTGCTCGCGTGACATTCGAGAGTGGCAACCCTGACGTAGATTGCATACCATCCGAGCTGCCATGCAACGTATCCTTCTGCACCCCGACAATCCACCACCGCGGCTCATCGAGCGCGCCGCGGCCGCCCTGCGCGCCGGAGGCCTCGTCGTCTTTGCGACCGACACCACCTACGCCCTGGGCTGCAATTTTTTTGCCAAACGCGCCATCGCCGACATCTACCGCCTCAAAGGCCTGCCCGACTCCCACCCCCTGGCGATCCTCTGTGCCGACCTCTCCGAGTTGGCGCAGTATGCTGTGGTCGAGAAGAACGCCTTCCGCATCCTCAAGCACCACCTGCCCGGAAAATTTACCTTCGTGCTTCCCGCCACTCCCCTGGTGCCCAAGCTGCTCGCCAGTAAAAAGCGCACCATCGGCGTGCGCATCCCCGCCCACCCCGTCTGCAACGCCCTCGTGCGCGCCCTGGGGCACCCCATCCTCAGCACCACCGTCACCGGCACGATGCAGAGCCAGGTCGAGGCCGCCGCCGCCGTCGCCGCCACCAACGACGACGAGGCGCCCACCGCTGCCAGCGTCGCCGAGGATCCCGACGAGCTCGCACGCGAGCTGCCGCGCAGCGTCGCCGTCTTTTTGGACTGCGGACCGCTGCACGGTGCGCCTTCCAGCGTCGTCGACCTCACCCAGCCCGTGCCCCAGATCCTGCGGCGCGGCTCCGGCGATTTGAGCTGGCTCGAGCCGTGAGCCTGCCGCCTCGACGCGACAACGACGTCGGCCGCGCGGCCAGCGACGGCAGCGTTGCCTGCAGCAGCTGCCGCCGTACCTTCGTGCCGCGCTTCGGCTTTCATACCGAGCACCACGCCGGACAAACCCTGTACTATTGCTCACAGACCTGCCGCCAGCCAGCACTCACCGGCCAGATGACCATCACCTGCGGCCACTGCCTGCAGCGCTTCTTGCCGCGCCTGGCGGCCCACAGCATCGAGGTGCAGGGGCGCCAACGGCTGATCTGCGACGCCTGCTTCGCCCACGCCAGCGCCGCCTCGCTGCTGCCGCAGGTGCCCGAGGCCACGGTCGCCAGCCCGCCGCCTGCAGCGTGCGCCTCGGGTAAGACCCAGGCCACAGGGCTGCCGCAGCGAGGGGTAACGCACCAGTTCAAGGCACCCGCCGCCCCGCGGGCCGCTGCCGTTGGGCCGCAGCCTGAGGCTGGCGTGCCGCCTACGCCGCGAGACAGGGGCTTCGGCGATGTATGGGCCTCCGACGGCGATGGCGCCGGCGGTCCTGCCGGCTTGGATGTGCCGGCGCCGGCGGGAGTGCGCATTCGGGTGCCGGCGACGAGCTGGCCGGCAGCTGCAGCGGCGGCGCCGGCCGAAGCAGCGCCGCGTGCGGCGGCAGCGCACTGCCGGACCTTGGCAGTCATCAATCAAAAGGGGGGCACCGCCAAGACGACGACGGCGGTCAGCCTCGCGGCGGGGCTGGCGCACCTGGGCCATCGCACCCTGCTCATCGACCTCGACCCGCAGGGAAACGTGGCGGCATCTCTGGGGCTGCGGCCGCAGCACAGCGCCTA
>JBBSTS010000369.1:0-1822 GCA_038235675.1 Myxococcota bacterium
CGGGGTTGGCGTCGCCACAGAGCCGCGCTGCGGCGAGGTGGTGCGGCGCCGCGGCATTGGCGGCGAGGGATCCCCAACTGGCCACCGCGAGGGCGGCGGCCGCGGCCAGCGTCCAAGCCGTCCGGCCGTCGGTGTCGCGGCGCTGGCCCACCCAGCCGGCCACCATCGCCCCGCCGACGACGGCGCCGAGCAGGTCCAGCAGGCGCACGCCCGCCGCACGGGCGCCGAGCATGGCCTCCGGCTGCCGCCACAGGCTGGTGACCACCGCCAGCATGCCGCCCAGCGTCAGCAGCCCCACCGCCGCCCCCACCGGTCCGCCGGTCCGCCGAGGACAAAAAGCCCACGCCAGAGCGGCCACCAGCAGCAAACAGGCCGGCGTCCCGGCGCGCTGCTGCGCCCCCCAAGTCGCCCAACTGCCGAGCAGCAGGGCGGCGCCTCGACGCGTCCAGCTCCCCCAGCTCCCCCAGCTCATCGGCGCGCGGCCGCAAGCAGGGGGGCATAGACCTCGCCCAAACGCTGCGCCAGGCGTGCGTAGCTGCGCTGTCCAACGGCCTTTCGCGCGCGCTGCCCCAGGACCTGCCGCTGGCTTGGGCTGCCCCACAGCTGCGCCAGCGCCGCGCTCAGGGCGGCTGGCTGGCCAATGGGACAGAGCAGCCCGGCACCGTCGCCCAAAAGCTCACGGGCGCCGCTGGTATCGGTGGCCACACACGCGAGGCCACAGGCCATCGCCTCCAAGAGGGCGATGGGCTCGCCCTCCCACAAAGAGCTTAGGGCAAAAAGGTCCAGGGCCGGCAGGCAGGCGTCGACGTCGCCGCGGCTGCCGAAGAGGTGCAGGCGTCCGGCCTGCGCCAAAGGCAACATCTGCAGCTGTGGGCGCTGCGGCCCGTCGCCAAAAACCACCAGCTCGACCGGCCGCGCCGCGCCGGTGCCGCGGCGCTGCGGCGGCAGGGCGAAGACGGCCGCGGCCAAATCCCCCACCGCTTTTTGCGCCACCAGGCGCGAGGTGGTGCCCACCAGCGGCACCTGCGCGTCGAGCCCCAGCCGCCGACGGGCGGCCGTGCCGGCGTCGGCGTCGGCGGGAAAAAAGCGCTGCAGATCGACGGCGTTGCCGAGGTGGTAGGCGGGCGTGCGGCGCCGCAGCAGGCGGCGGGCGCGTAAGTCGTCGAGGTCGGCGCGGCTAACCGAGACCACCTGGTCGGCAGTGCAGGCCGCGGCCTCGGCGAGCAGGTCGAACGCATGCCACACGCCCCGCCCCACCTTGCGGTAGGCCAGGCCGTGGGCCGTGTAGAGCGTCGTCGGCCAGGCGCGGCGCTGGCGTGGGCTCGCCAGCGCCCACGCCCAGGCGCCGTAAAACCCTGCGCGGGTGCCGTGCAGGTGCAGCAGTCGCGCGCCACTGGCGGCGATGCGTCGCCTCAGCTGTCGCGCGGTGTGCAGTCGCAGGCGCCCCTGCAACAGGTCGAGGTGGGCGGCGGGCACCCCACGCGCCTGCAGCCGCGCCTGCAGGGGACCATCGGCGCCGACCCAGGCGGCCACCTCGGCGCCGAACCCGCACGTGAGCACGTCCTCGTGGACGACGAGGCACCGGCTCGTCCTGGCCACCGATTCGGCCCCCCGCGCCCGGTCCCACGGGATCGGACGGCACCTGCCTTCGCGCCCGGATGAGCAGTGCGGCTCCCGTTGCCACCCAGAGCAGCGACCACAGTTGCGGTTGGGTCATCCCCAGCAGGACCGGCTTGTGGATCCCGACCCCCTCGACGAGGAGCCGGGCGACGCCCTGAGAGAACGGGGTACAGCCCGAACACGGCCACCGGCGCCATCCGCA
>JBBSTS010000370.1:0-1821 GCA_038235675.1 Myxococcota bacterium
ATCGGCAGCATCGCCAGCATCGAGACCCTGGTGGAGCTGCGCTCGGAGTACGACGTGCCGCTCAACGGCACCAACCTGCAGATCCAGCCGGCGATCAAAAACACCCTCGGCCTGCGCATCCGCTCGAAGCCCGACAAGTTCTACATCCTCGAGGCAGTTTCCGACCCGCGCGGGCGCCAGACTCGCACGGTCACCACGGCGCAGGTCGGCAGCGACACCATCACCACCGACGAGACCCGCATCGGCTACAACGAACTGAAATTTTCGGCCCAGTTTGCCAAGCGCTTCTATTTCGCCACCCTGCGCTTCGGCATCACCGAAAACACCGGCGGGCTGGGGATCGACCTGCACGCGCTGAACAACCGCGCCGAAATGCGCCTGGACGCCTACGACTTCGACCGCCGCAGCCCCGGCAACAACCGGCCCATCTTCCCGCGCCTCAAGGTCACCAGCATCGTCGAGCTGGCCAACCACCTGCACATGCAGCTGGGCATCGACGACCCGTTCAACGTCGACTTACGGGTGTGGTTCTTGGGCGGCGTGCTGCGCTTCACCGACGAGGACCTCAAGGCCCTGTTGACGGTGGCACCAAAGCCTTAAAAAAAGCCTAAAAGTAGCCTCCTACGCCGCCTTGAGAAATTCGAGGTAGGCGTCCACCTCCCAGGCTGGCGCCTGCGCCAGCAGGACTTCACGCAACGCGGCCTGGCGCGGCGGCGGCAGCTGACCGATCTTGCTGACCTCCTCCGAATCGCTGAGGCCATCCTGGTGGGGGATCTCCAGGTGGTCGAGGGCGGCGGCGAGCAACGCCCGCCGCGCCAACAGCCAGCCACGCAAGATCTCTTGCGCCACCTCCTCGTCCTCGTGTGCCTGCAGCGCAGCGAGCAAGGCGGCGCCGCGGCGGGCGTTCTTCTCGCCGGGGCGCACCACCCCACGCGTCTTGGGGGCCTTGATGGCGTGGCGCTGGAAGTACACCTCTTTGGCCTGACGCGGCGAGGCAGCCAGCATGGTCGCAAACTGGTCGGCCGTGAGGCCGCGAAGAATGGCGGTGAACTTGGACATGCGGGCACTCCGGCGCAGATGGTTTTATTGGACCTGCAGCCGCCGCCCAAGGGCCCGACTCAGCGGAGCCGTCAGCGCCGCCGGCAGCGGCCGACGCAAAGCGGCCCGTACTACGATGGGGGAGGCCAGCAGGTCAACGTCCAATCCTTGCGGCTCGACGCCCTGCGCCGACAGGGCAATGGCCAGGCGCAGCAGGCCGGCAAGCAAAGCCGCGCTGGGGGCGAGCTCGGCGGCGTCGTCGTCGAGGCCCGCGAGCACCTGCAGAGCCAGCCTCCGGGCCGCCGGCGTCAGCATCGGATCGGGCCGCGCCCGCAGCAGCGCGGCGCCCAGCACCGCCGCCCGCGCTGGCTGCAACAGCGCCCCCAAATGCCACGCGAGGGCGGCGGCCTGCAGCGGCTGCTGCGCCGGGGCATGCCGCCGATGTAGCACGAACAGCCCCGCAAGCAGCCGCTGCGCCACGTGCACCGTGCGCGTCGCCTGCCGGGCGGCGGCGGGCGGCAGCAGGGCCGCCAAGGGCGACGGCGGCGAGCCTCCAATCGCCGTCAGCTGCTGCATCGCCAGCGCATCGCGCAGGCCGGTGCCCGGCACCCACAGCCGTCGGACCTTGAAGAGGTGGCAGAGCTCCAAAATGATCAGCGCCGCCGGCACCAACACCGTGGCGCGGTCGGGCCGCAGCGCGAATGCCCGTGCCCGTGCCCGCGGCGGCAGCGCCGCGGCCCGGCGCACGAGGGCCAAAAGATGCGGTACGGCCAGCGCCGGCAG
>JBBSTS010000371.1:0-1813 GCA_038235675.1 Myxococcota bacterium
GGCAGTTGGTGCGCATGAGCGCGGGGGAGAGGATGTCGTTGGCACTGCCGGAGGCCGCAAAGCTAATCGGGCTGCCAGTGAGCGGTTGGCCGCGCGAGTCGGTCAGCGTCGCGGTCACCCCCACCGTGCTGGCGCCATCTGCGGGCGCCGGGCTGCCGCTGCTGGAGAGGCTCAGGACGTAGCCCGCGGAAACGGCCTGGCTAACCGATGCGCCTCCCGTCGCGAGCCCTGGCTGGGTCGCAGGCTGCGTCGGGCCACAGGCCAGGGATGCGAGGCAGAAAAAGAAGCTCAGGCCCGCTGCGACATCTCTGCGGCTTATGTTTTGGCTCATACATGATTTTAACGCCATTGGGAGCGGCGCAAAAGCCGGCCATGCCGATGGGGCTAGTTTTGCGGCGGCGTCACTGCCGCGGCTCCAGGCGCTGGGGCGCCAGCGGCGCCGGCCTCCAGGGCGGCGAGGTCGATCTCGCCGGTGGCCTGCTGCGCCTCGGCGGCGGCGCGCTGTTGGGCCTGGGCGAGGCGTTCGGCGGCGTCGCGGTAGTCGGGCAGCAGCGCACAGCAGCTGGCGAAGAAGGCGGCGGCGTCGGCGGGGCGGGCCATGCCCTCGTAGGCGCAGGCCAAATCGTAGCGCAGCGCCAGGCGCTCGTCGAGGCTGCGCTGCGGGGCGGCGCACAGCGCCGCAAAGGTGCTGCGGGCGCCGGCGACGTCGCCGGCCTGCAGGTAGCACAGCCCCGTCAAACAGCCGGCGGAATAGGTCCAGGCCGGGTCGCTGGCCGCCTCGCTGGCTTCGCGGCGGGCCTCGTCGAACAGCCCCATCTCTTTGTAGGCCAGGCCCAGCTGCAGATGGGCCTCGCCGCCCTGAGGCGGCGCCGGTGCCAGCTCGGCGGTGGCCAAGAGGTCCTGCAGCCGGCGCTGGCGCGCCATCAACTCGGGGTGCTCGGGGTAGGTGGCGAGCTGCGGCAGCAGGGATTCGCGCGCCTCGCTGAGCAGGCCCTGCTGCAGGTAGAAATCCACCTCCGCCAGCTCGCCTACCAGCGCCGCCGGCATCGCCGCCAGCAGCTGATCGCGCAGGGCCAGGGCCTCGGGGTGGTCGGGGCTGAGGGTCAGCAGGGTGGTCAAGTCCTGCTGGCGACGGGCGCCGTCGGTCAGCGGATCGGCGGCGGCGATGCGCTGCCAGAGCAGCTCAGCGGCCTCGCTCGTGCGCTCGCTGGCCAGCAGCAGGCGCAGCAGGTGGTCCACCGCCTCGAGCCGCTGCGGCTGCGCCTGCATCACCTGGCGCAGCAGCCGGATGGCGTTCTGCAGCAGGCCCAGGCGGGCGAAGCTCTCGGCCTCCGCCAGCAGGCGCTCGACGTCGTTGGGGCTCAGCGTCGTGGCGGCGCTGCTCCCGAAGGTCTCCTGCTCCATGCCCTGCCGGATGGCCGAATCGACCGCCGCCGCTGCCCCCACCGGCAGCGGGTGGGCGGCCAGCAGGTCCGTCAGGCGCGCCTCGGCGGCCTGGCGCTCGACCAAATGCGCCGGCCCAGCGGCGGCGTGGGCTGCCACCAGCTGCCGCAGGACCTTGGCCGCCTTGTGCGGCTGTGCCAGCAGCAAAAAGGACTCGACCAGCAGCTGCAGCACTTCGACGTCGTGTTGCGCACCGCGATAGAGCGCCTGCAGCGGCACCAGGGCGCGGGCAGGCTCCTTGCGCTGTAGACACAGGCGGGTGAGGCTCAGGCCGCTGTCGCGGTCGTTGGGGTTGAGGTAGCACAGGCGCTCGAGCACCCGCGCGCGCTCCTCGTCGCGCTGCTGCGCCTGCAGCTCGGCCGCCGTGGCC
>JBBSTS010000372.1:0-1796 GCA_038235675.1 Myxococcota bacterium
AAGCCGGCCATGGCGCGATCCTTGAGCACCATGTCCTTGAGACATTTGTTGAGGATGTGGCCGTGGTGCAACTTG
Source organism: Myxococcota bacterium (assembly GCA_038235675.1). Lineage (GTDB taxonomy): Bacteria > Myxococcota > XYA12-FULL-58-9 > XYA12-FULL-58-9 > JBBSTS01 > JBBSTS01. The sequence goes on from JBBSTS010000372.1 coordinate 76, forward strand.
CCGTTGGCGTACGGCGGCCCATCGTGAAGGATGAAGGACGGGCCCCCGGCACGCGCCGCGCGGATCTTTTCAAACAGCCCGTCGGCTGCCCAAGCCGCCAACATGCGGGGCTCTTTTTCGGCCAGCCCCGCACGCATGGGGAACGCCGTCTGCGGCAAATTTAAGCTCTGTTTGTAGTCCACCGTCTGTGGCCGACGGCCTTACGAGGCCGGAAGCTGCAGGTTTTGCGCGAACTCGCTGGGGATGATCAACAGGTTGCGCAGCAGGCCCTCACCCTCCGAGCGCGTCACCACGCCGTCGATCTCTTGCAGGGTGAGGTGAAAGACGCGCCGGTCATGCGCGGACATGGGGCTTAGACGCACCGCCTTGCCTTGCTCCACCGCACGCTCCGCCAGGCGATGTGCCAACTGCACCAGCGACGCGCGACGTTTTTCGCGGTAGCCGCCGGCGTCCAAGACGACGACCTGGTCGCTCTCATCCGCCTCGCGGTGCAGAATGCGGTTGAGGATAAACTGCAGCGCCAGCAGCACCTCGCCTTTGCGGCCGATCATCTTTTCTTCGTCGACGCCGAACAAATCGATGTGCATCTCGGCGTCGTCGTCGCCCACCAAAGTAGCCTTCAGGTTCATGCTCAGCAGGCGCAAAAGATCGCCCACGACGCTCAAGGCGCGTTGGGCACGCGCCGAGCTGGCGTCGACCTCCTGCCGACGGGGGGGGGCATCCACCTGCGCAGCATCCAACTTCAGCAGCGCCTCGATGCCATCCTCGGCCGCCTGCGGTGCGCGGCTGCGCCCCGCCGGACGACGACCTTCACGCGGCTCGCGCGGCTCGCGCCGACCTTGCGCAGCGGCACCGCCACGGCCGCCACGGCGGTTGCCGCCGCCGCTGCGCCCCGCGCTGCCACGCCGCCCGCGCTCGCCGCGGCCCGACTCGTCACCGCGCCGGCTGCCGTCGTCGTCGCCCGACGTGCTGGAGTCTGCCTGCGCCTCGTGGGGCTCGGACGGCACGGGTGCTGACGCCTGCACGGCGATGATCACCTGGCGTTCGAGGTGTTCGCCCGTTTCGCTGACGACACGATATTTCAGGGCCGCGCGGGTGGTGCCGAAGGCCTCGCAGGCCTTGATGGCGGCTTCGGCCGCCGAACGTCCTTCAAATTGCTGTTCCGTCATCACAGAGACCTTTTGGTTGGCTCGACACGCCGGGGGCGGCGGATAGATGGAGAAGACGCCCTATCGCGCGGCGCAGGGACTGGCAACCGCGCGCCTGTTGATAGCCAGGTGCTGCAGAATGGTCAAGATCGTATTGACCAGGATGTAGAGCACCAAGCCGCTGGGCAGCGACACCATCAAGAACGTCAGCATCACCGGCATCACCCACATCATGATGCGCGCCTGTTGGTTGTCGGTGGCCATCGGCGTCAGGCGTTGTTGAAAGATCGTCAAAGCTCCCAACAGCACCGCCAAGATGGGGTAGGGCTCCTTAGAGGTGAGGTCGGGCAGCCACAAAAACGGCTGGTGGTAGAGGTCGACGGCGCTCCACAGGGTGCGGTAAAGCGCCAGCCACACCGGCATTTGCAGCAGCGTCGGCAAGCAACCCCCGAATGGATTGACCCCACGCTCACGATAAAGCTTCATCTGCTCGAGGCTCTGGCGCTCACGGTCGTCGGGATGACGGGCCCGGATCTTGTCCAGTTCAGGTTTGAGCTCTTGCATGCTGCGCAT
>JBBSTS010000373.1:0-1784 GCA_038235675.1 Myxococcota bacterium
CGACGAACTCCTGCAAAAACAGCGCCGCGGTGATGGCGCCCCCCCAAGCCTCGCCGGTGTTGCGCAAGTCGGCGACCTCCGACTGCAGCTGCTCGCGCAGGGCGGGCGTCAGCGGCAGGCGCCAGAAGTCTTCGCCGGTGCGGCCGGCAGCCTGCAGCAGGTCGGCGGCCAAGCCGTCGCTGTTGGCGAACAGCCCGGCGGTCGTCGGCCCCAACGCCACCATGCAGGCGCCGGTCAGGGTGGCGTAGTCGACGATGCAACGAGCTTTTTGTTGCCCTGCCAGGTGCAGGGCGTCGGCGAGCACCAAGCGACCCTCGGCGTCGGTGTTGTTGATCTCCACCGTTTTGCCGGCGGCGCTGGCGACGATGTCCCCTGGGCGGGTGGCGTGGCCCGAGGGCATGTTTTCAGCCAGCGCCAAAATCCCATGCACGGGCACCGGCAGCTGCAATTTGGCGGCCGCCAAAACGCTGGCCAATACGGTGGCGGCGCCGCCCATGTCCATCTTCATCCCAAACATCTTGTCGGGCGCCTTGAGGCTCAGGCCGCCGGTGTCGAAGGTGATCCCTTTGCCGACCAGAACCACCGGCTTGCCGTCGCCGCGGCCATGGCGACGGCTTGCCGCCGCCGTCGGCGTGTAGCGCAGGTGCACCATGCAGGGCGGCCGCTCGCTGCCCTCCCCCACCGCCAAGAGCAGCCGGGCCCCCATTTTTTTGAGCTGTGGTGGCTGGTGGACGGTGCAGGCGACCTTCTGGGCCTTGGCCAGGCGCACGCACAGCTGCGCAAAATTTTTGGGATAGAGGTCGTTGGCCGGCTGGTTGACCAAATCGCGCACCAGCGCGACGCCTTCGGCCACCACCGCAGCAGTGCGCAGGGTGGCGGCACTCGCCTGGGACGCCTTGTCGCACGCGAGCAGCACCACCTTCTGGACAGTATGGGGCCGCGCCCGCGCGGTGCGGTAACGGCGGTAGGCATAGGCACCGAGGTGGACTCCCCGCGCGAGCTGGGCGGCGCGCAGCTGCAGATCGACGGCCGCCGCCTTGGAAGGCGGCTGCGGCTGAGCCAGCAGCACCTGCCGGGCCCCAAAGCGGTTGCCTAGGCGGGTGGCGGTGCCCCCGAGCCGCAGCCAAGTGGCGGCGCAGGGCGCCGCCTTGCTGCAGTAGGCGCCCAAGCCCACCAGTACCAGGCGCAAAACCTTGAGCGCCCCACCGCCGGCGAGCTGCAGCTGTTGGCCGCAGGCGCCGGTGAAATCACAGGCCCGCGCCTCGCTGGCCAGCGCCCCACCCAACGCGGCGTCCAAGGCGACAAAAGCCGGATCTTCGCGCAGGGGGGCCTGGTAGATGCCGACGACGAGTAGGTCGCCAGCCTCTTTGTAAGTCGTCGAAGTCGTCGAAGAAATATGCATGAAGGTAAGAACTCCTAACAGAGGGGGCGCAATTAACTCAGCGGCGATAGCGCTGCAAGCAGCATTGCAGCTGCGACAACGACAGCGGCTTGGTCAAATAATCGTCCATGCCCGCCTCTTTGCAGCGCCGCTCGTCATCGTGCAGCGCCTGCGCCGTCAGAGCAACGATCGGCAGGCGCGCCTGGCCCCCAACCTCACGCGCCCGCAGCTGGCGCGTGGCCTCGTAGCCGTCCATCACCGGCATCTGACAGTCCATCAGGACCACCGCGAACTGCTGCTGCGCAACCGCCGCAAGCGCCTCTCGGCCGTTCGTTGCCGTGTGGACCACGAAGCCCAGCTTGCCCACCATCGACTTGGCCAACATCAGGTTGACGGCGTTGTC
>JBBSTS010000374.1:0-1778 GCA_038235675.1 Myxococcota bacterium
GAGGACGTCGAGGTCCATCTGGCCTACCAGGTCGCGCTGGCGCAGAAGCTGCGGCTGCCCATCCCCATGCGCAACATGCTGCATGGATCCGCCTTGTTGGGCTACGATGTCACCAAAGCAGAGATCGCCGCTGCCGCGGCCGCCGCCCGGCGAGCCGTCGCCGACCCCGCGCACAGGACAAGCTTCTTTGCCAGCTGGACGCCGTGGCAGCGGCAGCTGCGCCAGGAGCAGGCCGACGCACTTCGCTTCGAAGCGCTGCCGCCTCACATTGCCACCGCGGGCCTGCGGGCACGCCTGTGTTGTATTTCCCAAGAGGATTTCGGACTGCGCCGCCCCAAGGTCGCCTGGCGGCCGTGGCCAAGCAGCGGCGAATGGGAATTTTGCTACCTGAGCGACCTGCTCGCGTGGTGGGTCACCCACGGCACCGATCCACTGACCCTCGAACCTCTGTTTTTCAGCGCCCTGCGGCGAGTCGAGGACTTGGCGTTTTGGCGACGAAGAGGTTGACGCTGCCAAAATTGAGCGGCTGGTGGCGCAGCTGCTGCAGGCCGGCGCGCTGCATCAGCGCCATAAATTCACGCGGCGACAAAAAAGCGGCGATCGACTGCTGCAAATACGCGTAGGCGCCGCCGCGGCTGAGCAGGCCGCCAAGCACCGGCACCAGGCGGCGAATGTACAGGCGCGCCAGCTGCCCCCACCAGGCGCGCGGCGGCTCGCCCAACTCCAGGACCACCAACGGTGAGCCCGGCCGGCAGACGCGGCTCATCTCCTGGAGGGCGCCCAGGCGGTCTTTGACGTTGCGGATCCCAAAGCTGATGCAACATGCGTCGAAGGTTCCCTCGGCGAAAGGCAGGGCGGCGACGTCGCCCTCGACGAGGGTGATGCGCGGGCGCAGCTCGGCGCGCGCGACTTTTTGACGCCCGCGGGCCAGCATCTGCGCACTGGGGTCGAGGCCGGTGACCCGCACGGTGGGGTGCTGGCGGCAGAGGGTCAGCGCCACGTCGGCGGTGCCGGTGGCGACGTCCAAGACGTGCGGCCCGCCGGGCGGCAGGTCCAGTGCCTGGACCAGGCGGCGACGCCAGCTGCCGTCGAGGCCGAGGCTCAAGAGGCGATTGAGAAGGTCGTAGCGCGGTGCGATGCCGTCGAACATGGCGCCGGAGCCGTCGGTGGGTGCGGAGGTCTTCATAAGGATCGGTTTACCGCGGATGTGATCACCACCTCCAGGGCCTGACGCGCCGCCGACGGCGGCAGCTCGGCCAGTGCCGCCTGCGCCTCGGCCGCCATCTGGGCAGCAAAAGCGCGCGTCTGGGCGACGGCGTCGCAGGCTCGCACGGTCGCGAGGACCTCGGCAAGGGCGGCAGCAGAGCCGCCGCCGGCGGCGAGCTCCTGCAACAGCGCCCCGAGGCTCGGGCGCTGCTCGGCCGCCAAAATCAGCGGCCAGGTGAGTTTGCCGTCGCGCACGTCGCTGAGCACGTCCTTGCCGATCACTTCGGGGTCGCCGGCCATGTCGAGGCTGTCGTCGACCAGCTGGAAGGCCATTCCCAGCCCCATGCCGACCCTGTCCAGCGCCGCCAGGGCGGGGTCCGGCAGGGCTGCCAAGCGGCCGCCGGCGCGCAGGCCCCAGGCGAACAGGGCCGCTGTTTTGCCGCGGATCACCTGCAGGTAGAGATCGCGGCGGGGCTCGAAGTGGCCGCGGCGCTCCAGCTGCAGCGCTTCGGCGGCGACCATGTTGGCCATAACGGTGAGCAGGCTGTCGGTGAGCCACGGCTTCTGCGCCC
>JBBSTS010000375.1:0-1775 GCA_038235675.1 Myxococcota bacterium
CAGCGCTTCAACCGCAAATACAAGCGGGGCTAAGCGCCCGACGGGCCCGGCATGCTGGCGGATCTTCCCGACATCGAGGCGCGCCTCGAGGAGGTCAACCGTAAGCTGTCGCAGCCTGATCTGCCGGCGCATGCGCTGCGCGATCTGGGACGCGAGCACCGCCAGCTGCAGGCCTTGGTCGATGCCTACCATCGCCTGCAGGACACCCAGCAGCAGCTGCAGGGCAACCAGCAGCTGATCGATGAGTCGCAGGGCGACGACGACGCAGAGCTGGTGCGCATGGCACGTGACGAGCTGGGCGAGCTGCAGGCACGGGTGCGCAGCCAAGAGCAGGAGCTGACCCTGATGCTCCTGCCGAAGGATCCCAACGATGCCAAGAACGTCGTTTTGGAGATCCGCTCGGGCACCGGCGGGGACGAGGCGGCGCTGTTTTGCGGCGAGCTTTTTCGCATGTACAGTCGCCTGGCCGAGTCGCACCGCTGGCGTATCGAGCTGCTGCACACCTCGGCCGGCTCCCAGGGCGGCTTCAAAGAAGTGATCGCTCTTATCGAGGGCGAGTCGGTCTTCTCGTCGCTCAAGTTCGAGTCTGGTGTCCACCGGGTGCAGCGGGTGCCGGCCACCGAGACGCAGGGGCGGGTGCACACCTCCGCGGTGACCGTCGCGGTGCTGCCGGAAGCTGAGGAGGTCGACGTAAAAATCGACGACAAGGACCTGCGTATCGACGTCTTTCGTTCTTCGGGCCCGGGCGGCCAGTCGGTCAACACCACCGACTCGGCGGTGCGCATCACCCATCTGCCCACCGGTCGGATCGTCATCTGTCAGGACGAGAAGAGCCAGCACAAAAATCGCGCCAAGGCGATGAAGGTGCTGCGCGCCCGGCTGCTCGACGAGCAGCAGGCGGCGCAAGATGCCGAGACCGCCGCTGCGCGCCGCAGCATGGTCAAGAGCGGCGACCGCTCGGACAAAGTGCGCACCTACAACTTTCCCCAGGACCGTCTCACCGACCACCGCATCGGCCTGACGGTGCACAACCTGCCGCGCATCCTGCAGGGAGAGCTGGACGAGGTGATCCTCGCGCTGCGGGCCTCGCACCAGGCCCAGGCGCTCAAGGGGCACAGCTGAGCACAGGGGCGGCGGCGGTGCGCCGCTGGTGCATCGGCGAGATCTTACGCTGGACGCAGGGCTATCTCGACGAACGTCTGGGGGTCGACGCGCGGCTGGACGCCGAGGTGCTGCTGGCGCACGTGCTGCGGCGCGACCGCGTCTATCTCTACACCCACTACGAGCAGCCCCTCGACGCCACCGAAGCCGCCGCCTACGGCCAGCTGGTGCGTCGCCGCGCCAAGCACGAGCCGGTCGCCTACCTCTTGGGCGAGCGCGAATTTTATGGCCTGTCGTTGGAGATCAGCCCCGACGTGCTCATCCCGCGGCCTGAGACCGAGCATCTGGTCGACGCCGTTTTGCAGTGGTGCCGCGGCCAGGCGCAGCTGCGGGCGCCGGAGATCTTGGAGCTGGGCACCGGCAGCGGTGCCGTGGCGGTGGCCCTGGCTTCGGCGCTGCCACAGGCGTCGGTGGGGGCCACCGACCTGTCGCACGCGGCGCTGGCGGTGGCACGGCGTAACCTGGAGCGGCACGGGGTGCAGCAGCGCTGCCAGCTGCTGCAGGGGGACCTGGCTGCCGCCCTGCCGGCGCCGCGCCAGTTCGACGTCGTCGTCGCCAACCTGCCTTACGTCCCCGAGGGCGCGCCGCTGCCGCCGACGGTGCGCGCCTTCGAG
>JBBSTS010000376.1:0-1775 GCA_038235675.1 Myxococcota bacterium
CGCTTCCGCCGCGAAAGCCTACTGGCGCCCCACTGCGGCCCCCGCGCCAACCGGGTCACCGCCGACGGCTGGGCCCACCAGGGCGAGGCTCAGCTCCTTGGCAAGCAGCAAAGAATCGTTTTGCAGGCGGCGCTGCAGGTCTGCCGCGCCGAGCTCGCACTGCTGCAGGACGAGGTGGCGGGGCGCCGCACGCAGCTCGACGCCCTGGGCGCCGAGCCCCGCGGCGCCATCGAGCCGTCAGGCGCCTTAGAGGCGCAGCTGGCCGATCTGCAGGCTGCCACCGTCAGCGGCCTCGCCCAGCGCCAGGCGCGGCAGCAGAGCCTCGGGCACCTGGTGGACGAGATAGGCAGCCTGCTGCCGCAGACACAGGGGCCGCGGCCGGGGCTCGATTTGAGGCGCTGGCGACGCCTCCAGGTTTTGCTGCTGCAGGCCTTCGGCCTGCTCGGTGAGGCGATCCCGACGGCAGCGCTGCTGCGGCCACAGGTGGCGCAGAGCTTGCAAAACGCGCCGCTTTTTTGTAAGGCGCCGGTGCTCGCGCCGCTTCCCATCGACAGCGTTCAGGTCAACGCGCGGCACCTTGTCACATTTACCCAGGCCTGGGAGGGCGAGATGGACGTCGCCTTCGTGCAGACCTTTTTGAACGCACGGCGCCTGGAGGCGGAATTGGACAGCCTGCTGGAGCTTCACTTAGGGCTCCAGAGGGGGGCAGGCGCGCAGCTGGCGCCGCAGACGGCGGCAACTTGCTGCGGCGTTTGAGTGGACATGTGCCAGTCTGAACCACACCGTTAGTTAAAATCTTTGACACCGACGTGTCGGCAATGCCTAAATTGCCGCGTTGACGGCGGTTATTTCACAGTCTGGGCCCAGTCCATGCTGTAAACGAGAAGCGTAGATGCCCACCATGAGCGGCCCGACATGCTAAATTTTCCCCCGTGGACCACCACGATCCGTGCCTTCTTGCCCCCCTTGGGAGCAGGTGGCCTGCTCTACGTCATCACCTTGGTGTGGTACGGTGGCTCGCCGCTGACCACCGACGTCGGCTACGAGCCCGTCCAGCCGGTGCCCTACAGCCATGCGCTGCATGCCGGCACCCTGGGGATCAACTGCCTGTACTGCCACACCAACGTCGACAAGGCCGCGCACGCCAACGTCCCGGCGACCGAGACCTGCATGAACTGCCACCAGCGCATCAAGGCCAAGAGCCCGCAGCTCGCCGCCGTGCGCGAGAGCTGGTCCACGGGCAACCCCGTGGAGTGGGTCAAGGTCCACGACCTGCCAGACTTCGCCTACTTCAACCACAGTGCCCACATCAAGAAGGGCGTCGGCTGCGTCTCCTGTCACGGCCGCATCGACACGATGGAGAAGGTCAGCCAGCGCGAGAAGCTCAGCATGGGGTGGTGCCTCGAGTGCCATCGCGCGCCGGAGAAGAACCTGCGGCCGCCCGAGATGGTCACGGTGATGGACTGGAAGGCGCCGGAAGATCCGCAAACGTACGGGGCGCGGCTCAAAGAGAAGAATCACATCAATCCCCCCGTGCACTGCTCAGGATGTCACCGATGACCCAGCAACAGGGCAAGACCTACTGGCGCAGCCTCAACGAGCTCAACGACTCGCAGGGGTTTGCCGCCGCCGTCGCCAAAGAGTTTCCTAGCGCCCCCCTCGCCGAGATGGGCGCGGTGTCGCGCCGGCGTTTCATGCAGGTGATGGGCGCTTCGATGGCCCTGGCCTCCAGCAACGCCTGCCGCTGGCCCAAAGAGAACATCCTGCCTTTCACC
>JBBSTS010000377.1:0-1767 GCA_038235675.1 Myxococcota bacterium
GCACCAGGTGGCGGTTGGGTGGGTCCAGGGGCATCGGCTGCCAGGCCACCTGCTGCGGCGACACCAGCAGCGCCCGGCCGCCGGCCAGGCGGGCGGGCAGGATGCCGAGGGCGCAGGTGCGGCAGCTGGGGTCGGCGAAGAGAAGGTCACCGACCTTGTAGCCGCACAGGGCGCTCTGACTCAGCAGGTCGCCGCTGCAGCTCTGCCGCATGAGCATCCCTTCGTCGAGCCGCAGGCCCACCACCGCCCGGGTGAAGGGGTAGAGGGCGGGGAAGTCATTCAGCGCAATCGGCGCCGCGTCGTTGGCCACCAGCGCCAAAGACGCCTTGGTCGACGAGCCCTGCACCGCCGCCAAAAACATCGCCGCGGCGTCGCGCGAGCAGGCGGGGGAGCCGGCGATGAGGTCGAGCGGCTCCTGGGGCATGCGCACCCCCAGGCCGTCCAAATCGAGCGGCTGTAGAACCTTCTGCAGCGCATGGTAGCGCTGGGTCAGGGTGCCGCGGCCGGCGGGTCCGCGCACCTGCTTGATCTGCTCCCACACGAGGCTGCCGACGTCGGCCCAGTTTTCCACCCGCCTGTCGGTGTGGCCGCTGCGATCTTCGCGCAGCATGGTCGCCACCCAGGGCGACAGGCGGCTGCGCTCGGGCATGTTCGGCTCGGCGAAAAGCGGCGGCAGATCCGTCTCGATGAACACCAGGGTGCTGCCTTCGCCGTCCGCGTCGCGCCGCGATGGCGCCTTGTCCAGCACCTTTTCGCCCTGGCCGTAGCGAAAGTCGACCTTGATGCGGTCGTCGACCTTGAGGCCGAACTCCGAGCGCAGCACCGGCAGATCGCCGGCGAAGACGAACGGCGGCACCAAGAAGGGATTGACGAAGAGGCGCTCGACGCGCGTCTCGACGATGCCGCCGACCACGGCGCCGGGGATCACGAACTGCAGCACCTTGGTGTCGGGCGACCGGTGCGCCGGATCGGCGTGGGCGACGGTCTTGATCCCCCAGGAGGGGAGGGTACGCACGCTGCCGTCGGGGGCGATGCTGCGGGCGATGACGCGGCGGATGGTGGAGGTGCCGTCGATGGGCAGCTCGACGCTCGCCGCTGCCAGCCCGGCCGGCTGCAAGATCTTCACCCGCCGATGCTGGTCGAGGCTGGCCACCAGGCCGCCGCGCCCCTCGCTGGCCACCTGCACCGGGCGATACTCCAGGGTGTCGACCTCTTCGAGCACCACCGCGGCGGTGTCGGGATAGTCGGACACCTCTGGGCTTTTGGGCACGAAGGTCGAGCGGTCGAAGACGAAGGTGCTGCAGGCGCACAGGGCACAGGCGAGCAGAAGGCCCAACAGGCGCGGCGGGGTTTTGCAGGCTGCAAATTTCATCCTCAGATGTTATCACGGTGCGCAGGAGTGCCCCAAAGCACCGCACAGGAGCTCACCATGTCATCCGTCGACTTCCCCACCCGCCGCCGCCTGGCGGTCTTCTGCGGCTCACGCACCGGCCACGCGCCGCAGCTCGCTGCCGCCGCCACCGAGCTCGGCACCCTGCTGGCCCGGCAGGGGATAGGCCTGGTCTACGGCGGCGCCCGCGTCGGGCTGATGCACGCCGTGGCACAGGGGGCGCTGCAGGCCGGCGGCGAGGTGGTGGGGGTGATGTGCCGCCAGCTGGTCGAGCGCGAAGATCCCCACCCCGGCCTCAGCAAGCTCATCTGGGTCGATTCGCTGGCGGGTCGCAAAAATCAGATGCTGGCGCTGTCCGACGGCTGCGTCGCCCTCCC
>JBBSTS010000378.1:0-1764 GCA_038235675.1 Myxococcota bacterium
CCGCGACGACGGCGTCGGGCGGGTAGTGGCCGACGCTGGGAGGGGCGACGACGGCGCGGGCTGGGGCATCGCGCCAGAGGTCTTCGAGGTCGTAGAGGGGGCGGATCTCGTGGTGAAAGACGTGCAGCATGACGTCGCCAAAGTCGATGAGGGCCCACTGGCCCTCGCGCAGCCCCTCGTGGCCCAGGCAGCGAACGCGTTCGGCGCGCAGGTCGCCCTCGACGCCCTCGGCGATGGCCTTAACGTGGCGGTCGCTGGTGCCGGAGGCAACGATGAGAAAGTCGGTGTAGCCGCAGCGACCGCGGACGTCGATGCAGCGCACGTCCAGGGCCTTGCGGTCGGCGGCCAAATCGGCCGCCCGCTGGCTAAGAATTTGGCTGTCCAAAGGGGCCTCCTGCGGCAATGCGGGCGGCGCACACGCGCCCCGCCTTCTCATTACGCCCTCGGACCGCCTTTGAGAAGGGCGCGCTTCACCGCGCCCCTCTCATCCGCCGGCCGGCGAGCTGGACGTCGCGGCGCTGCCGAGCTGGTCACGAAAGAAATGCAGTGGATCGCGATGGCGCAGCGGCCGGCGAAATTCGGCCACCGCTTTGGTGGGGCGCAGCACGGGGTCGACGCGGCCGACGTGGCTGAGCAGCAGGTCGAGGCGCAGGCTCAGGCCAGCGGGCAGATCGGTGCCGTCCGCCACCTGCCCGCTGAGCTCGAGGTTGCCGCGCAGCATCAGGCCGGTGGCGGCGTCGAGGCTGACGAACCCCGCCACCTGCAGGCGCTGCAGCTGCGCGCGCCAGCGCGGCGGCGGCGTCACCGGAAAGTGCCAGGCGGGGCTGTGGTCGGGCAGGGGCGTGCCCAGGGGACTGGCCAGGCGCAGGCGGTAGCGGGTGGCCGGGCGCCCATCGACGCGATCGGGCTGCGGGTCGACGAAGTCGACTCCCGGCAACAGCGCCAAAGCCTGCGGCAAGGTCGCCACCACCTGGTCGCAAAGCGGCAGGGTGGCCATGTCGCGGCGGGTCTTTTGGCGCAGGGTGCCCTTGTCGTAGCGCACGTAAAGGTCGCTGCCGAGCTGCTGCAGGTGCAGGCTGCTCGCCGGCGTCTCCAAGGCGAGCGCGAGGTGGCCGTCGGCGTCGACGCGCAGGTGGCCGACGTCCTGTTGGGCGACGCCCTCTTCGCCGCGCTGCCAACTCCAGTGGCTGTGCACGTGCAGGACGAAGGCGCCCAGGCACTGGTGCAGCTCGGTGAAGCCGACGCCTAGGATGCGGTGCTGCATCTGTGGGTCGCTGCCGAAGGTGGCGGCGTCCAGCTGCAGCTTCGCCCCCGCGGCTTGGACGGGCACGGGCGCCAACCCCGCGGCTGCCTCAGTACGCGTGGCGCCGCCGCTGCAGGCAAGCGCCATGCTGCTGCCTAGCCACAGGGTGGTGCAGCGCCAAAGTTGTCGCCAGAGGGTCACCGCCCGCTTTTGCCTCACTATGCCTCACAGCTGCAAGGCGCGAGGACAGATGCTTGCGCCCTCGCGTCGCGCGTACTACCTTCAAGCGATTCACGCCGGGACAGCCGCGCCTGCACCCCCGAAATCTCGCGGTTATTGGGAGCTCTGGGTTGAACAGACGATTAGCGGCCGCTTGGGCCTTGGCCAGCGCCGCTGGCCTGTTTTTTGGAATTCATGGCTACGGCCTGTCGATGGCCCGCAACGTGGTGCGCCTTGGCGACGTCGCCTCGCATTCTTATGCCAGCACCATGGCCATCGCCGAGCTGAGCTCGGGCGGATCC
>JBBSTS010000379.1:0-1757 GCA_038235675.1 Myxococcota bacterium
CGCCCCGCCGGTGGCGCCGCCGGCGCCGCCCTCGCCGCCGGCTGCCTCGGCGCCGCAGCGGCAGGTCGCCGCCGGCCCGGCCACGCCGCCCTCGTCGTCGGCGCTGCCGCAGGCCGGCACCGGCGCCGCCGTGCAGGCGGAGATCGAGCAGCTGATGAAGGACCTCGGCGAGCGGCCGCGGGACCTGCCGCGGCTGCTGCGCCTTGCACACCTTTTGCTGCATAGCGGCATGGCGGGCGAGGCGCGCACCATCCATGCCCTGGCCCTCAAGGTTGACCCACAAAGCCCCCAGGCACAGGCGCAACAGCGCGAGATCGCCGCGCTGCAGCCCCCCCCTTAGGCTTGCCAAGGGGGGATCTTATCGCGTAAGCTCATGATGCTTTTTGCTTATCTTTAACCTTTTCAATGAAATGATACGGCCGTGACTCAACCCATCGAAGAACGCCTCAGTCAATTATGGCAAGAAGGTGCACGAGACTTCGCCATCAGCTTCTTGCGCCGCGCCATGCACGCCGACATCACCTTGGCGGAGCTCGAAGCCATCCTTAACTTCGATGCCGTCAACAAGGAGCTGGGCAACATCCGCCTCGGCGACGTGATGAACCAGAAGGCCGTCGCAGCACGCAAAGAGCCGACGCTGGCGACCTCTCCGAGCGCCGCTGCGGCGGGCGCGTCCGCTGCCGCCGCGGCCCCCACCAAAGCCAGTCGCACGCGTGAGGGCAGCCGCCGCAGCCCGCGCGAGACCGAGGCGATGAAGGCCATGCTTTTGTCGGTGCTGGAGGCGCAGAGCTCGGGCCTGACGACGCCGCAGCTGTGCGACAAGCTGCAGGCCGGCGGCTACAAGGCCGATGCGGCGACCGCCACCTTGTTGTTGCGCAACTTGGAGGCCAACGAAAAGGTGCAGAGCGACAACGGCCGCCCGAAAACCTGGCGCCTGGCGCAGCCGTCGCAGGCCGCGGCCAAACGTTCGGCGATGCCGATGTTCATCCGTAAGGCTGCCGCTCCCGACGCCGACGCATAGGTCGCGTTGCGCTCCGAGAGGCCAGGTCGTCCGGCTGCCGAGCTCCCGCAGGGCCTGCAGGGGTCGACTCCTGCACTGCGCCCCAGTCAGCTGGGCATGGTCGGGACGACCTTTCGCCGCGTCGGCCAGGCTGGACTGCAGGGGTTTTGGCTGAGCGACGAGGGCAAGCTGGCCGATCTGATGCGCGCCTGCGGCCTCGACGAGCTGGTCTACCTGTCGACCTGCAACCGGGTCGAGTTCGATTTCACCTGTCCCGCGACGCAAACCATCGTCGAGTGTCGCCGGCGCCTCTACGCCTACTTTCATCCCCAGGCCGCCGGGGGCCGGCGGGCGGCGGCCGCGACCCTGCATGCCTACGCGGGTGAGGGAGCGGCCGAGCACCTCTTCGAGGTGGCGGCGTCAATCGATTCTATGGTGCCCGGCGAGGCGCAGATCCTCGGGCAGGTCAAAGCGGCGCTGCGTCTGGCACAGCGCCTCGATCTATGTGGCGCCGAGCTTGGGCGCGTTTTCGCAGAGGCCTTCGCAGCCGCCAAGCGGGTGCGCCACATGACCTGTTTGGGAAGCGGCACGGTGTCGGTGCTGTCGCTGGCACGCGACACCCTCGACAAGGCGTTGAAGCCGCCGGCGACGCTGGTGGTGATCGGTGCCGGCGAAATGGCACAGCAGTGTGGCCTGATGTTTGGCCAGCGGCCCGGCACCCAGATCTGCTTCGTCAACCGCAGCTTGGCCCCGGCCA
>JBBSTS010000380.1:0-1754 GCA_038235675.1 Myxococcota bacterium
CAAGGCGCGACGACGAGGCATATCATTGATAGGGCGAGGAGGAGCAACGCAGTCCTGGGCGTCAAGAACCGCGAGGATGGTGCAAAGATCTGTGAGACGGGGCACTAGTTAGCGGTGCAGGGCCACCTGCAGACGTTGACGCAGCTGCGCGTAGGCCTCGGACTGGGCGAAGCGCAGCAGGTCGTCGACCTGCTCGTCGACGCCGCAGGCAAGGGTCGCCGCATGGGGCATCTGGTTGTGCAGCTGCCGCAGCGCCACCACCGCCGCCTGTACATCGCAGGCCAGCAGCATCGCCAGGCGGTTGGCGCCGCAGACGCTGCGGCGCGCCCAGGCCGACACGTCGGTGTCCTCGGCTTCGGCGAAAGCGCGACCCAGCGGCGCCATGGTCTGGCGGATATGCGGCGACAGCAGCGGCGCGATGCGCGCGGTGGTCGCCTGGACGTCGATGCCGCCGGGCAGCGGCACCGGGCTGTTGCGCACGGCGCCGGCCAAGGCGTGGGCCAGAGCCTCCAGCTGCGCCACCGGCAGCCGAGCGCAGAGGGTGTGGCCACTGCGGTAGAGCTCGATGGCACGGGCGATGAGGAAGTAGATCGACAGGTGGCTGCCCGCCGGGCCCTGTTGTGAATCGGCCACCGGCGCAAAAAGCTCGGCGCCGATCAAGAGGGTCGGCGTCCCCGGCGCCAGGTGCAGGTCACACAGCAGGGGGTCGCGATGGCTGCGCGCCCGCAGGCGCCGCCCGGGAACGTGCTGGATCAGCGCGGCCAGCTCCGTCAGCCGTCCATCCCGCGCGTCGATCTCGGCCAGCTGCATAAGCTCGGCCTCGTCGAAGGCGTTGCTCGGCGAGACCAACTCGGCGTAGCGCGCCAGCGGCGCAAACAGCTTCTCCACCCGCTCATCGCCCGGGTGGGGCGCAGCGCCAGGCCGCTCTGGCAACGGCAAATTAATGCAGCGCTCGACCAGCGCGTTGTAGGCTGCAGGGACCAGAGCCTGCTCCGCCGGCAACAGGCGCCGACGCGGCTGCTGAGCGCTGCGGCAGGCCTGCAGAAAACGGCGCGCCTCGCCCTCCTGCGGCTGCACCACCAGGAGGCAGGCATAAAGGGCGTAGGCCTGGTCGACGTTTCCTTCCTGGCCGAGGAGGCGGGCGAGGATTTTGAGCAGCTCAGGGTCCTGCGGGGTGCCCTGCAAGAGGCGCGCGTACAGCGCCCGTGCCTGCGGCCAACTACTCGACTGCAGGGCGTAGATGTCCGCCAGTCGCCGCATCAACGAGCGGTTGTGGGGCTCCGCCGCCAAGGTGGCGGTGAGGCTGTCGAGCTCCTCCTGGCGCACCTGCGTGGCTTTGCCCGCCGGCGGCGCCGCCGGAGCCGGCGCCGTGGGCAGTGCCTCGCTCGGCTCTGGCTGTGGCGCTGCTGCCGGCGGCGTGACGTCGGCGCCGAGGCTGGCAGCTTTGGCCAACAGGGTGCGCGCCCGCGCGGGGTCCACCTGCTGATACATGTGCCCCAGGTGGGCGTAGAAGGTGGCGCTGCGCGGTGCCTGACGCTGCAGGCCGAGCAGGCGTTCGGCAGTGAGCAGGTAGCGCTGCGTGTCACCGGCGCGCTCGTACAGGGCGATCAGGCGCTCCAGGGTGGTGACGCTGCCCGGCAGCGCCTGCAGCGCATCCTCCAAGATCTGCGCCGCCTTGGTGGGCCGCGACATTGGCCCGCCATAGATCTCGGCAAGCTGCACCAGCTCGGCGTGCTGGCGAACGCGGTCGCCCG
>JBBSTS010000381.1:0-1752 GCA_038235675.1 Myxococcota bacterium
GCGGCGGCGCCTGCGGCCTCCAACATCGCCTTGGTTCTCCTGCCCTACCCTGCCCGCGGCTTAGGCCTCGGGGACGGCAACCACGGCGCGGCTGCGGTAGTAGCCGCAGTGGCTGCAGATGCGATGGCGCACCATCGGCCGACGGCACTGGGCGCACTCGATGCCCAGGTGGGGGATCAAGGCGTCGTGGGCGCGCTGGGTGCGGGTGCGGGAGTGAGACTTGCGCTTTTTGGGAACGGCCATGGAAACATCCTTTGGGGGTTAAAAAGACGGCTTGGAGGGGTCGAGAAGCTGGCGCAATGGGCGCAGGCGCGGGTCGCTCGCGGCCTCGTCGGCGCAGCCACAGGCCACGTCGTTGCGGTTGGCGCCGCACTCGGCGCAGAGGCCGGCACAGTCGGAACGGCACAGCACCTTCATCGGCAGCTGCAGCAGCAGTTCGTCGTGCAGCACCGGCTGCAGGTCGACCTCGCGACCGACGTAGGGGATCACGCCGAGGTCCGCCTCCTGTAGCTCGCCGTCGTCGGCCGGCTTGGGCGCCTCGCTGGCGGGGACGAAGGTCAGCTGCAGTGGCACCTGGACGGCACAGGGGACGTCTTCGAGGCAGCGGCTGCAGGGACCGCAGAGATCTGCGTGCAGCTCGCCACGTAACTCGACGGTGCGCTCGACGCGGCTAAGGCGACCACTCAGGTGGCCCGGACGCTGCGCCCAGAAGGACAGGGTCAACTGGGCGTTGAGCCAGTCGACCGGCAGCGGCTGTGCCAGGGCTAAGCCCTCGGGGCCTATGGGATCGACGAGAAGTTTCACGGCATTCACGCTGCAGGGTGGGCTGCGCTCATAGAGCCCTGGGCGCATCCCTGTCAAGCTGAGCCGCCACGCGCCCCCTTTCGCGCCGCCGCGCGCCCAGATAGACCCGCACCGATGGCCGCCCTACTCGAGCTTCTGCTGCCCGGCCTGCGCCGACTGTTGCCGCCGGGGACGCGGGTGCTGGTGGCGGTCAGCGGCGGCCCCGACTCACAGGCCCTGCTCGACCTGCTGGCGCGTGCGGCCGTCCCACTGCGCCTTGGGCACCTCAGCGCCTGTGGCATCGACCACGGGCTACGCCCCGCCGCCGCCGCCGAGCTGCAGCTGGCTGCCCAGCTGGCACGCCGCCACGGCCTGCCCTTTTGCCGCCGGGCGGTGGCGCTGGCGCCGGGGGGCAACCAGATGGCGGCGGCGCGTCAGGCACGCTACGCCGCCCTGCGCCAGGAGGCGGCGACCTGCGGCGCCACTGCCCTGTGTCTCGGCCACCACGCCGACGACCAGGCCGAGACCCTGCTGCAGCGCCTCTGTCGCGGCACCACCGTCGCCGGCCTCGGCTGCATGGCGCCGCGCCGCGGCCTCTTGGTGCGGCCGCTGCTGGGCGTCCGGCGCACCGCCCTGCTGGACTCTGCCGAGGCGCGCGCCCTGCCCTTTGCCCGCGACCCCAGCAACGACGACCTGCGCCGCAGCCGTGCCCGCTTGCGGCATCGGGTCCTGCCGGAGCTGGCGCGCGTCGGCAGCCGCATCGTCGAGCAGGCCGGCGCCCTGGCGGCGGGCGCCCGCGCCGACGAGCGCTTTTTGCAGCACTGCGCCGCCAAGCTGGCGCGCCGCGCCCGCCAGGCGGGGCCGGCACCGGCCCTGGCGCTCGCCTGGGCGCCTCTGTGGGCGGCACCGGCGCCGCTGCGCCGCCGCGCCCGGCAGGCCTTCGTCAAAGACGCCCTCGGCGCGGCGGCC
>JBBSTS010000382.1:0-1747 GCA_038235675.1 Myxococcota bacterium
CCGGCCGACCAGGCGCAGAAGCTGCCGCTGTTGGCGAGCCTGGCGGCGGAGCTCAGCGACGCAGAGCTAGAAAAGTTGCCGGCAGCGCAGCGGGCGGTGCTGCGCGCGCTGCGGCCGCCGGCCTCTTTGCGGCGGCTGACCGATGCAGACGTGCCACAAAGCATGGCCTGGCCGTTCATCGAGCGCGACGGGTCGCGTGGGCGGCTGGTGCTGGCGATGTCGGGGTGGGGCTATGAGGTCTGGAACGCCCGCGACCTTATGCGCTTTGCCGACCGCGTGCGTGGTCTGGATCTGGGCGAGGGGGTGCTCTTGGGCGGCTCGTCGTTCGTCTTTTCCGACATGCTGCGCATGGTCGACCGCGACGGGCCACGCGCCAGCCTGGCGGCCGTGCTGGGCGCGACGCTGGCCATTTTCATGGTCATCGGCCTGCGCCGCCACGCCCTGGTCACCCTCGGTGGCGGCGCACTGGGCACCCTGCTGATGCTGGCCTGCAGCGGCCTGTTTGGCCTGCGGATCAATTTCCTGGATTTCGTCGCCCTGCCGATCACCATCGGCATCGGCATCGACTACGCCGTCAACATTTGCGTGCGCGCGCGGGTGGAGGGCCCCGGCCGGGCGCGTGAGGCCCTCAGCACCGCCGGCGGCGCGGTCTTTTTGTCCTCCTACACCACCATCGTCGGCTACGGGGCGCTGCTGCTGTCGAGCAACAAGGGGGTGCGCTCATTCGGCACCGCGGCGATCTTGGGCGAGCTCACCTGCCTGCTCGTCGCCTTGATCTTCGTCCCGGCTCTGCTCGACGTACTCGATCGCCGCCTTGCCGTCGCCGGCAACAAGGACTAAGCCTTGCGCACCATGGCCTCTCCCGCTGCATCCTCGTCCGAGCCCGTCGAACCCATCGAGCTTGAAATTCGGCAGGCCGCCCAGCAGGTGCGGATCCTCTGGAGCGACGGCCACACCAGCTTTTACCCCTGGTGGTACCTGCGCGGCTTCTGCCCCTGTGCCCACTGTCAGGGGCACGGTGGGCCGACCCGCTTCATCGAGACCGACGCCATCGCCCTCGACGAGGTCGACGAGGTCGGCCAATACGCCCTGCGTTTGAGCTGGGAGAAGGCCCACGTCACGGGGATCTACACCTTCGCCTACCTGCGCACCCTGTGTCTGTGTGGTGCCTGCCGGGGCGCTGCGGGCGAGGCGCACCCGCTGCGGGCGGTGCCTGCGACGCTCGCCAAACGCCTGCCCGATCTTGACGCCTAGGCGCCTCTGAGCCACAACCTGGGCATCAAACAGGTCAGTGGAAATACCGCCGGGCTCAAGCCCAACCAGAAGCGCCTGCTCGAGCGCACCTTCGCTCGCCGCAGCAGCCCGGCCGCGCTTTGCAGCCAGGAGCTCGCCCGCCACCTCGCCTCGCTCAGCGCTCAGATTGGCCGCCAGGTGGGCGTGCTGATCGACCGCCAGGGGCACGTCACCCACACCTTCGTCGGCGAGCCCAGCCGCATTTATCTGCCAGATCTGGGGCGTGTGCGGGTGAGCCAGAGCCACCTGCGCGGCCTGCGCCACATTCACACGGTGCTGCCGCGCGGCGCCGCAGCGCCGGGACTGCAGCGCGAGGACTTGGCCGACCTCACCAAGCTGCGCCTCGATTGCGTCGCCACCTTGGCGGTGGATGCGCAGGGCCAGCTGGGGGCGGTGGAGTACGCTGGCTGGGAGGCGCCGAGCAGCAGGGAGGCCGGCGCCAAGGCGACGGTGC
>JBBSTS010000383.1:0-1740 GCA_038235675.1 Myxococcota bacterium
GCCGCTGGCGGCAAAGCCCGCGCCGAGGCTCGGGGCGCCGACCCAGGCGACCCTACCGGAGCCCATCGGCGCCCGCTGCAGCAGTTGCCCGAGCCACAGCGGCAAACACACGAGCAGGGCGGCGTGACGGGGCACCTGGCCGCCGTGCAGCGCCGGCGCCCCGTAGAGGCGCCCCAGCCCACGCAGCAGCGCCCACGCCCAGGCCAGGGTGATCAGCGCCGCCAGCTCGAGGCTGACGGCCTGCACCCAGCGCACCGCGTCCGGCTGGCGGCGCAGGGTATACCCCGCCTGCACCGCCGGCGTCAGCAGGGTGGCGGGCAGTGCGCCGGCCAAAAGCCAGGTGGAGAAGGGCAGCGGCGCGTGCAGCGCCCGGTCGAGCCATCGCATGGGCGCAGCTTGCCACAGGCGACGCGACGGCAGAAAGGGGTCAGCGCCAGCGGCGACGGGGCGCGCAGCTTCGGTCGCGAGCACTTTGTCCGGCTGTGCCCACCTCTTGATGTATGCTCGAAGCCATCATGGGGAGTCGACCGGTCAGAAGCCTCGTCTTGTCGGGCGGCGGCGCCCGCGGTGCCTACGAGGTGGGCGTGCTGGCCTACATCTTCACCCAGCTGCCGCCCAAGCTTTTGGCCCAAAGCCGCATCAAGCTGCTCTGCGGCACCTCGGTGGGCGCCATCCACGCCTGCTTCTTGGCCGCCTTCGCGCACCGCGGTGACCACAACATCGGCGCCCTTTTGCAGGTTTGGCGCAACTTTCGTCTCGGCGAGCTGCTGCGGCTGGGCAACTGGGACCTGTTGCGCCTGCCGCTGGACATCAAGCGGCTGTTCAAGAGCGATCGCATGCCGCCGAAGGACGGCATCTTTTTAAATGCCCACGTGCTGCACAAAATCGTTGAGCAAGACATCGATTGGGCGCAGCTGCAAAAGAACCTCTCGGGCGGCCTCATCGACGCAGTCACCGTCTCGGCAACCCACATCGCCTCCGGCAAGACGGTGGTCTTCGTCGACAGTCCCGGCGGCGTGCCCTCCTGGACGCGTGACGGCCGCCGCCTGTGTAAAGTGACGCAGATGGGCCCCATGCATGCCCTGGCCTCCGCCGCCATCCCGCTGCTGTTCTCCGCCATCAGCGTCGACGGCAAGTATTACTGTGACGGCGGCCTGCGCCAAAATACGCCCCTGTCGCCCGCCCTGCGGCTGGGGGCCGACCGCGTCCTGGTGGTGCCGGTGGGCCATCGCCGCGAGGCCGAGCCGCAGTTTGGCGTCGGCCTCGGCGGCCCCGGCACCCCCGACCTCGAGCCGGAGGCCTACCCCGGCCCGACGATGCTGCTCGGCAAGGTCCTCAACGCCCTGCTGCTCGACCACCTCGACTACGATCTGGCGCAGCTGCGCGGCTTCAACCGCCTGCTCGAAGAAGGCGTGCGCGCCTACGGCGAGGGGTTTCT
Source organism: Myxococcota bacterium (assembly GCA_038235675.1). Classification (GTDB taxonomy): domain Bacteria; phylum Myxococcota; class XYA12-FULL-58-9; order XYA12-FULL-58-9; family JBBSTS01; genus JBBSTS01. The sequence continues at coordinate 1,439 of JBBSTS010000383.1, forward strand.
CGACGCCATCGCCAAGACCTCGCAGCAGTTCCGCGGCGCCGGCTACCGCCGGGTGGACACGGTCATCGTTCGGCCCTCCTGCGACTTGGGCATGGTGGCCACCGACTTTTTGGACCGCGGCCTGGTCACCCGTGAGCTGCGGCCGCTGGCGCGCAAACTGCTCGGCTGGGTGGCGGGCGGTCCGCTCAAGTCGGAGGGCGAGGCGGCCGATTTGCTCAGCTACCTGCTCTTCGATGGGCCGCTGTGCAGCCGCCTCATCGATCTGGGCATGGCGGACGCCGATGCTGTGCGCGCCAAGCTCA
>JBBSTS010000384.1:0-1729 GCA_038235675.1 Myxococcota bacterium
GCCGGGGTTGGCGGCCGCCCCCGTCGCGCGGCCCGGATGGGAGGGCGCGGCCTGGGCCGTCGTCGGCGCCCCCGCCCTGTGCGTGCTGCTGGCCCTGCGCCTCGGCGCCTTTGGCGCCGGCTGCTTTTAGGGCGGCGGCCGCCTGCAGAGGGTCGCGTGCCGCCGCGGCCGACGGTCCACCGTGCTTGGCGATGGCCTCGAGCATGCTGAGGCGCGCAAAGGGCCGCTGCAGGCTGATGCGTTGGCCCTCCCACTCGACCTTAAGGGCCCCGCCTGCTTCTGGCGCCGGCAGCACCGCCGCGCCGGCACCGACCACCAGCTCCTCGACCCGCGCCAACAGGTCGTGGCAGGTGGCATAAGCCTGGTAGAACTCGCACATGGTGAACTCGGGGTTGTGGACCGTGCTGATCCCCTCGTTGCGAAAGTTGCGGTTGATCTCGAACACCTGCGGGAAGCCGCCCACCACCAGGCGCTTGAGGTGCAGCTCGGGCGCCACGCGCAGGTACATCGGCATGTCCAGGGCGTTGTGGTGGGTGGTGAAGGGGCGTGCCGCAGCACCGCCCGCGACGCCGTGCAGCATCGGCGTCTCCACCTCGAGAAAATTGCGCGCGCTAAAGTACTGCCGCAGCCACATCAAAATGCGCGAGCGCGCCACGAAGGTGCGCCGCACCGGCGGGTTGCTCAGCAGATCGAGGTAGCGCTGGCGGTAGCGGGTCTGGACGTCGGCCAGGCCGTGCCACTTCTCCGGCAGGGGCCGCAGCGCCTTGGTCAACAGCGCGAAGCTGCGCGCTGCCAGCGACAGCTCGGCGGTCTTGGTGCGCATGGCGACGCCGCGGATGCCGACGAAGTCCCCCAGGTCGAGCTTCTTGAAGCAGGCCCACTCGCCCTCGCTGAGGCGGTCGCGGCGTACGTAGACCTGCAGCTTGCCGGCTTCGTCGTCGGCGGGGGCGGCCGCCCGGGCGTCCACCTCGCTGCCGTCCACCAGGCGCAAAAAGGCGGCCTTGCCGAAGCTGTTGATCGCCACGACGCGGCCCGCGACCGCATGCTCGGTGGCGGACGTCTCCGCGGCCGCCAGGGTGTCGGCAGAGGCGTCGGCGTAGGTGGCGAGAAAATGGCACAGCGTCGTGTTGCGGACGAAGTCGTTGGCGTAAGGGTTGTGGCCCATGGCCCGCAGCTCCGCCGCCTTCTGCAGGCGCTGCGCAAACTGCCCCGGCAGGGTGCTGTCGGAGGGGTCGGCGTCGGTGGACTGCAGGGAGGTGGGCTCGGACATGGGGGCAGCTCTTATGCGCCCCACAAAGGAGGGTCAAGCAGGCAGCCAGAGGCTAAGCCTGAGATCCAGCCTCGCCTCTATTGCGCCGCGTAGCTGAGGTAGGCCTCGATAAACGCATCCAGCTCGCCGTCGAGCACCGCGCCGGCCTGCGACGACTCCCAGCCCGTGCGGTGGTCTTTGACCATCTGATAGGGCTGCAGCACGTAGCTGCGGATCTGGCTGCCCCACTCGATGCGCTTCTTCTCACCAGCAAGCGCCACCTTGGCCTCTTGCTGACGCCGCAGCTCGAGTTCGAAGAGCCGCGCCCGCAGCATCTTCATCGCCCGGCTGCGGTTTTTATGCTGGCTGCGCTCGGCCTGGCAGGCGACCACCACGCCGCTGGGAAGGTGGGTCAGCCGCACCGCCGAATCGGTCTTGTTGACGTGCTGGCCGCCGGCGCCACTGGAGCGGTAGGTGTCC
>JBBSTS010000385.1:0-1723 GCA_038235675.1 Myxococcota bacterium
ACGCCACCGGCGGCGCCCGACCCGCGCCGGCGTGGGCGGCGAGCACCAGGGCGTAGGGCGCATCGCGCCCAACGACCGCCGCGTCCAGCGTCACCTGTCCGCCGCGGCAAAAACGGAAGGTGTCGCCCTCCCCCTGACGCTGTGCGACGCGGTCGACGAAGGCGGCCAGGGCCGCCTGCGCCAGCGCCACGTGGGGCGCGCCGAGCGCCGGCTGCCGCCGCTTGGTGCGCGGCAGCAGCCGCGCCGCAACCCGTCGCAGGAGCGGCGTCTCACGCGACGCGCGCACCGCATCTTCGAGGCAGAGGCAGGGCGCGCCGCGACTGCGGCCGCCGTCACCGGCGCCCTCGCTCAGCCAGGCGGCCAGGGCGGCCGCCTCCGATCCCACCCCTGCCGCTTCGCCCGCCGCTACCAGCCGCGCCAAACGCGGGTGCAGCGGCTGCGCTGCCAGGCGACGCCCCAGGGCTGTCAGCACCCCGTCGGCGCCGCAGGCCCCCAGCGCCTCCAACGTGGCGGCGGCCTGGCGCTGCGACGCGTCGCTAGGCAAATTGAGCAGCGGCAGCCCCTCCCATCGCCGCACGTCCAGGCAGCGCAAAAGCAGCGTCGCCGCACTTAGGTCGAGGCGCAGAATTTCCGGCTCGTCGTGTGCTGCGCGCCGCTGCTGGTCGAGGCGGGTGTACAGGCGCAGGCAGCGCCCGGGGCCGGTGCGGCCCGCACGGCCGGCACGCTGCTGCGCCGCAGCCTGGGAAATAGGACGCAGCTGCAGGCGGTTGAGTCCACTGTAGGGCTCGAAGGTGGCCTGGCGGTGCAGGCCACTGTCGACGACGGTGCGCACGCCCGGGACGGTCACCGAGGTTTCCGCAACGTTGGTGCACAAGATCAGTTTGGGGCCCGCACACGGCGCCAAGACAGCGTCCTGAGCGGCCGGCTCCTGGCCGCCGTGCAGCACCATGAGGAGCGCCCCCTGGGCCGCCGCAAAAGACGCACAGGCAAGCCCGACCCGTTCGATCTCGCCGACGCCGGGCAAAAAGACCAGCGTGTCCCCCATCTCGCCGCTCGCCGCCAGCTGCCGCAAGCCGGCGACCACCTGGGCCGGCAGCGGCCGAGGGTCAGGATGCGGCAGGTGGAGAATTTCGACCGGATGTTGGCGGCCGGCCACCTGCAGCAGGCGACATGGCTGCAACAGCGCGACCAGAGGCGCCGGATCTAAAGTCGCCGACATGGCCACCAACCGCAGGTCCGGGCGGGCGCGGCGCTGCAGCAGCAGCAACAGCGCCAGCCCCACATCGGCATCCACGCTGCGGACATGGAATTCATCGAAGACCACCGCCGCCACCCCCGCCAGCTGTGGATCCGCGAGCAGGGCACGGCTCAGCAGCCCCTCGGTCATAAAGACCAGGCGCGTCGTCGGGCCCGTGGCACGCTCGAAGCGCACCCGATAGCCGACCTGGTCGCCCACCTCCTCGCCGCGGCACCGGGCGACGTGCGCCGCCGCCCACTTCGCGGCGATGCGGCGCGGCTGCAGGACCCAGATCTGCCCCTGTGGCAAGAGCTCCAGCAGCCAGCGCGGCACCAGGGTCGTCTTGCCGGCGCCGGGCTCGGCGAGAACGACGAGATTTTTCGCCGCAGCAAAGTGCGCCGCACAGGCCGAGCGGGCCGCGGCGATGGGTAGCGGTGGCGTAACGACGTCCTCTCTTTGGGCAGGCGAGTCAGGCGTTCAGGGACC
>JBBSTS010000386.1:0-1719 GCA_038235675.1 Myxococcota bacterium
CGCCGCCGCCGGCAACAGCCGCTGCAGGGTACGCAGCAGGGGAGCCAGCGGTCGGCGACGCAGCTGGGCGCTGGCGTCGAGGGCGAAAGGTCCACCGCTGCCGCACAGCAGCAGTCCCGGCAAAAATCGCGCCAGCGTCCCCGCATCGCCCAAAAACAGCGGTGCCGGCGCCGCAACGGGCCAACGGGGCCCCATGCCGCCGGCCTGCAGCGGCGCGTCGACGCCGCAGCCGTCGATCTGCGCCGTGCAGGTGGCCGCCGCGGCATCCTCTTGCAGCTGCACCCGTACCCCCAAGGCCCGCAGGGCCGCCACGCCCCAGTAGACGTCGTCGCTGCGCAGCAGGCCGTGCAGACGCGAGCGCCCACGGGCCACCGCCGCCAGCAGCAGCAGGCGGCTGCTCAGGCTTTTGCTGCCGGGCACCCGCACTTCGGCATCCCAAGGCGCGGCAGGGGCCCGCACCTCGACCCAGGCATGGGTCGGCGGCGCCCATGGACTGCGCCCCGTGCGCAGCGGCGAGGGCGGGGCATCGGGGGCGTTGGGCATGTCTGCCGTTTTGACAAGAAATTGCACTCTGGCATAGACCTTCGTCATGGACTGTCGCCCAACCCTTCGCACCTCCGTCGCCAGATGGGGCGGCCTGATGCTGAGCGTGGCGCTGCTGTTGGGCCAAGCGTCCTGCGGCGGTGCCGGCTCTTGCGGCTCCTCGGCGCTCATTTCGGGAACGGTGCTCAACGACACCACCGGCACCTTCGTCGCCAGCGCCCTCATCGCCCTGCAGAAATTGGGCAGTGGCACCGCCGCCAGCGTCCCGGGCATGGCCACCGACCAATACACCCTGGCGGCGCCGGTGGACGGCCAGGGTGGCTTCAGCATCCCTGCCGCCTGCGGCCCTTACAGCGTGTACGCCTTTGCCCCCGGCTTCGTCAGCGGCGGGGTGCAGACTTTCGCGGGCCGCTCGGTCTCGTTGGGCATCACCCAAAACGACGCCAACGCCCTCGTTCCCACGGTGGTGGACTTCAAGGCAGCCCAGGATCCCCTCACCGCCGGCGCCACGGTCACATTTACCGCCACCTTGGAAGCCTCGGCGTCCGACCCCCTAAGCAATCAAGTGCTGCTGATCAACCCCATCCTCGGCCGCGTCCAGGCGTTTGCGCCGCCGGCGGCCGCCAGCGCCACCGGCGCCTACCCCAACGGCACCTGGACCCTGTCGCTGGTGGCGCCGACGTCGCCGGGGGTCTACCGATACGCCTTGGTCGCCGTGTCCGGCCAGGGCCTCACGGCCCTGAAGTACCTGACGGTCAACGTGCAGCGCTAAAGGTGGAAAGCGCTCCATGCTAAAGCGCCTGCTGCCGTGTTTGATCTGCGCGCTGCTGGCGCGCCCGAGTCTGGCGGCGGCGCCGCTGCCGCGCACCATGCTGTTGGTGAGCGCCCCGCCGCCGCTGGCAGCCAGCATCCTACGTCTGCTCAAAGGTCAGCTCGAAGGCGATCTGGCCTTTTTGCGCGTCGACGAATTTTTGCGCGCCATTCGTCTCTCCGGCCAACGCGGCAACCTATCGTTGGCCACCGCCATGCGCCTGGCCCCTGCCATGCGGCTGCGCTACGGCCTGTCGATCCGTGCGCAGCGCGGCGCCCAGGGACAGCGGGTCGACTTGGAGATGGTGGTGATGGACATGCTGCCGCGGCCGCGCGTCCTGGCGGTACAGCGCTACGCGCTGCCTC
>JBBSTS010000387.1:0-1699 GCA_038235675.1 Myxococcota bacterium
CTCTTTGGCCAGCTGCAGCTCGGCGACCAGCACCTCACCTTCGTCAAACGCCAGGGCAATTTCCCCATCCTCGAGCTGGGCACCGACTGGGCCCTCAAGAAGCTGAGCGTGCCGCTGCAGGAGCTGCGCAACCTGCACGTCTGCCAAATCGACCCGGACGAGGTGGCCAAGGTCGAGCTGCGCGCCGCCGGCAAGCAGCTGACGCTGACCCGCGGTCAGTCGCCCGCGCATGCGCCCGAGGCTCATCGCTGGACGCTCACCGGCGACAGCAACGTCGAGTTGCCGCTTAAGGACGACCGCGTCATCGGCCTGCTCTACCGCCTCAAGGAGCTGCGGGCCGACCATCTCAAGCTGGAGCAGCCCTCCGACGCCCAGCTGCGCAGCGCCGGGCTGCAGCCGCCGCGACGCAGCGTCGCCTTCTACGGTGGCGACGGCCAGCTGCTCGATGCGCTCGACGTTGGGGTACCAGACGCCCAGAACACCTGTGTGCGGCGCCGCGGCGACGCTTGGGTGGGCGAGGTGCCCACCTCCAGCCTCGCCGACGTCGTCGCCGACGCCAACCACTTTTACGCCGCAAGCCCATAGATGGACGCCCTACGAATTGTCGGCGGCGCCCGCCTGCGCGGCGCGGTAGACGTGTCGGGCTCGAAGAACGCCAGCCTCCCCATCTTGGCGGCGGCACTGTTGGCCGAGGGGCCCTGCCGCCTGCGGGGCACCCCCGATCTGGCCGACGTGCGCACCCTGTTGCGGGTTCTCCAGCACATGGGCGCCCAAACCACTTACGACCTGGCCGGCGCCAGTCCCTTCGTGTGCATCGACGCCCAGGCGATTAAAGACCCCACCGCCCCTTACGAGTTGGTGCGCACCATGCGCGCCGCCATCTTGGTTCTCGGCCCACTGCTGGCGCGCTTCGGCAAGGCGCGGGTGTCGCTGCCGGGCGGCTGCGCCATCGGCGCCCGTCCCATCGATCAGCACCTCAAGGGCCTCACCGCCCTCGGCGCCGAGATCCACATCGAGCACGGCTACGTCGTCGCCGAGGCCCGCAACGGCCTGGCAGGCGGCGAGGTGACCTTCGACATGCCGACGGTCACGGGCACCGAAAACCTCATGCTGGCCGCCTGCTTGGCGCGGGGCCCCACGGTGTTGCGCAATGCTGCGCGCGAGCCCGAAGTCATCGACCTGGCCGGCGCCCTGCGGGCGATGGGGGCACAGATCGACGGGGCGGGCAGCGATCAGATCCGCATCGGCGGCCAGGCGCTGGACGCACCGTTGGGGACGACGCTGCAGCCCTACGACCATCGCGTCGCCGCCGACCGCATTGAATTCGGGACCCTGCTCACCGCCGGGGCCCTGGCCGGTGATGGCCTGCTGGTGCGCGGTGGCCAGCCCCAGGTACACGCCGCCCTGCTCGACAAGCTGCGCAAAGCAGGCGCCGAGCTGCAGGTCGACGCGGACTCTGGCGATTGCTTGGTAGGCGCCCCCAAGCGCTTGCGCAGCGCCGACGTCAAAACGGCCTGCTACCCGGGCTTTCCCACCGACATGCAGGCGCAGTGGATGACCCTGATGGCGGTGGCCGACCAGACGGCGGTCGTCACCGAGACCATTTTCGAAAATCGCTTCATGCACGTCGCCGAGCTGGATCGTTTGGGGGCGCAGATCCGCGTCGAGGGCAATCAGGCGATCGTCAAAGGGGTTGCGC
>JBBSTS010000388.1:0-1697 GCA_038235675.1 Myxococcota bacterium
CCAGCAGACCTACCGTGGCCTAGCCTACTTCGGCCGCGTTCGTTTGAGTCGCCGAGACTTTGGCGCCAGCCACCTGCAGGCCTTAGGTTTCTCACAGGCGCAAGCTGCCTGGATGGAGGGCTACATGACTGGAACGTTGGTTTTTCGACGCCTCGATGCGCGGCTTTACGGCACCTTTTTGGGCCGGCGCTTCTCCTTCGACAACCAGGGGATCACCAGCATCGCAAGCGTCGCCGCCGTGCCACGTTTTTGGCAGGCCGCAGCGCAACAAGAGGCCCCACGTGTGTAACGGGTGGGGCCGTCGTGCCCAGGGCCTCGGCCTGTCCCTGCTCTGCCTGATCGCCGCGGCGCCGCGCTCAGCGGCCAGCATGCAGCCTCTGGCGGAGTTCGTTGCCGCCGCCCGCCAGAGCCATCCCGACGCCCTCGAGGCGCGCGCCACCTACGCCGAGAAGCGCGCCGGCGTTACCCAAGCGCTGGGAAAGGTCCTGCCGGGGCTGGAGCTGCGCGGCACCTACACCCAAAATCAGCTGGACATCCGGCCACTTTTCTCCTTGGCGCCCGGGGCGCCGCCGCAGCGCCTTAGCATCATGCCGCGCAACCAATGGGACGGCAGCGGCACGGTCAGCCTGGCGCTGCTCGACTTGGCCAGCGACATGCGCTTGGTGGCCGCCTACCGCAACCGCGATGGACAATCGGCGCAGCTGCGCGCGACCCTGCTGCAGGTGGAGGCCAACGTCGCCCAGGCTTATTTCCAGGCGGTGGCCAGCCACGCCCTGGTCGACGCCTCCGAGCGCGCCCTCGAAGTTGCCCGGGCCAGCTTGGACCTGGCCAAAAACCGCGTGGACGCCGGCAGTGCCGCCGTCCTCGAGATGGACCGCGCCGAGGCGGAGGTGCAGTCGCAGGTGCAGCACCTCGCTGCCGCCGAGCTGAGCCTGGCGCTGGACGTGCGCAGCCTCCAGTCGCTCAGCGACCTGGCGCCCGAGATGGGCACGGTGCCGAGCCTCAAGGACGACCTGCACGCCGAGGAGCCGCTGGCGCACTTCGAGGTCTCCGACGCCCGCATCCCCGGCATCGTCGCCGCCCAGCTCGGCGCCAGCGCCGCCCAGCGCAGCGCCGACGCCGATTGGTTGACCCTCATTCCCACCCTGCGCGCCTCCTTCGCCGAGCGTTTGACCAACGCCACGTCGTTCACTGGCCGGTCGGCTACCTGGGCTGCCGTGGTGCAGGCGCAGTGGCAATTCGACGCACTCAGCGTCGGCAACGTGCAGGCCGGCGCCGCCCGTGCCGCCGCCGGCGTCGCCCGCCTGCGCCGTACCCGCTTGGCGGCGCGCGATACCGTGCACCGCTACTGGAGCCAGGTGCTCGCCAACATCGCCCGCAGCCGCGCCGCCCGCATCGCCGAGCGCGTCTCCAAAGAGGCGGTCGAGCTGGCGCAAGATCGCTACCAGGCCGGCGTCGTTACCCAGCTCGACCTCTTGCAGGCGCAGCGCGATTCTTACCAGTTCGAGGTCAGTCGCGTCGCGGCCGACGCCGACCTGGTCAACTCGCGCCTGCAGCTGCGATTGGCCGCCGGCCACGACGTCGAATCGCTCACCAAGGAGAAGGACCGTGCCGTTCCCTAAGCGCCTCTATGGCTTATTGCTGGCGCTGCCCGCCTGCCAGGCCCCCGTCGAGGCGCCGCTGGCCGCCGCCCCCGC
>JBBSTS010000389.1:0-1697 GCA_038235675.1 Myxococcota bacterium
CGAGACCCACAGCATCCTTTACCTGCGCGACCTGCTGGCGGGGCATTCTGCCCACGACCCGGAGATCACCGCCTTTTTGGCGGTGTGGGTCTACGAGGAGCTGTGGCACGGGCGCGCCCTCGACATGCTGCTGACTGCCTCCGGGCGGCCGGTGCCCAAGGACACGTTCACCAAGGTGTCCGCCGGCGTCTCGCTGCGCGAGCCCATCGAGGCGGCCCTGGCCCACCTCGCCGCAAACCTTACCCGCCGCTTTGCCGCCGTCCACATGGCCTGGGGCGCAATCAACGAGCTGACCGCCGCCGCCGCCTACAAGGCACTCGAACGGCGGACGCAGAACGCCCCCTTACGCCTGCTGCTGCAGCGGATCGCCAAGCAAGAGCGCAAACATTTCGCCTTCTACTACGCCCAGGCGCAGCGCCGCCTCGAGGGGGACTGGAAGGCGCAACAGCTCTGCGCCCTCACCCTGAGGGCGGCCTGGACGCCAGTGGGCTCCGGGGTAGGACATCAACATACCCTGGACTACGTCACCGCTGCCCTCTTCAGCGACGCGCAGGGACAGCAGGCCCTGCGGGAGTGCGACGCCACCATCCGCCAGCTGCCTGGCCTAGGTTTTTTCAACCTGGTCGAGCGCCACACCGGCCGCGCCCGCCAGCGCTACCTCGAGGCCCACTTGGGCGTCGCCCCCGATCCCTGGGGCGACGCTGCTTCCCATGCAGGTCTCAGGCCGGCCCGCAGTGCACCTCGACCCGCTGAGCGTCCCGCAGCGTCCGTCCAGCCAGCGCCTGCAGCGAGCTAAGCGTCCACGGCGCCAGCTGCTCGGGGTAGCGCTGGTAGTCGTCGAAGGGCAGGCCATAGCGCTCGCTGAGCGCCATGGTTAGCGCCCGGCTGCCACTCTGTTGCAGGCCGATGGCATGGCTGCCGACGAGGTAGCGCTTGGCCCGGCGCAGCTCGTCCTCGCTCACCGGCTCCTGCACCAGCCGGTCCAGGTGACGATGGACCCCGGCACAGGCCTGCGCCACCTTGTCGGGGCTGGTGCCGACGTGAACGACGAAGTAGCCTGGGTCGAGGCCCTCGAGGCTGCTGCTCGAGATGGCGTAGGCGAGGCTCTGCTGGTCGCGCAGCTCGGCGAACAGGCGCCCACTCTGGCCGGAGAGGATGGTGCTGAGGATCTCCAGGCCAAAGCGGTCGGGATGGCTCAGGGTGGTGCCCATGCAGCCGATCAAAACGTGCGTCTGCTTGCGGTCCAGCGGTGCTTTGGCGCGGCGTGCCGCCTCGGGAGCCTGATCGGGCGCCGACGGCGGCGGCAGCTCGGGGGGGGGGCCGGCGCTCACGAGGGCGGCCGAGAGGGCATCGGCAAAACGCTCGACGTCGAAGGCGCCAGTGACCGCCACCACCAGCCGGCCGCTGGCCAAGAAGGTGCGGTGATAGGCCTGCAACGCCTGGGTGTCGAGGCGCCCCACCACCTCGGCGCGCCCCAAAAGGTTCTGCCCGTAACTGTGTTTGGGGTAGAGGGTGCGGGCAAAGAGATCGGCGGCGACGCTGGCAGGGTTGTCGGTGCGGCTTTTAATCTGCTCGAGGATCACCGCCTTTTGCCGCGCAAAGGGCTCGGGCAAAAATGCCGGCGTCGCCAGCAGCTCACAAAAGAGGTCGAGGCCCGCGACCGCGTGCTCAGCGACGAAGTCGCCGCTGAGGCCGAC
>JBBSTS010000390.1:0-1667 GCA_038235675.1 Myxococcota bacterium
CATGGATGATAAGTGCACAGCAATGCGTATTTTAGCCGGTATTTTTGATTATTGGGCTCTTCTTCTATGGCCCTGTTGATCGCTTGCTTCGCCAACTCGATCCGGCTGTTCTTCTCATGGATGGCGGCGACTTCCACGAGGCGTTCGCCATAACGCGGTTTGTCTTGGATATCTTGGAGCTCTGCGAGGAGCGCGTCCTCACGCTGCAGTCCACGCAGACAGGCAACTCGGATGTAGCGTGCCGCCAAGTAGTTGGGGGCGAAAGCCAACACGACCTGAGCGTCGGTAAGGACGTCCTCGTAGCTGGCGGCTTTTTGCGGTTGCGCTGCACCGGCGTCGTCTGCTGGAGTCGGGGCCTGGATCTGCGCCAGGTGATGTTCCGCGCGCGCCAAACTATAAACGGGATCGTTGGGGTACTGAACGAAGCTTTCATGGTAAGGACGCTTGTGCGCCACCACGTCTGTCCATCCCCTGCGCCGATCGAGCTTCTCGTGCAGCGCTTCTTGGCCCGCTTTGTATTTGGCGGCGCCGCAAGGAGAAAACTTTTCTGCCAGCAGACGAACGTGATGGTTCGGCGCCAGAACCCGCATGGGGAGCCGCGTGATGGGGTCTAGGCTCATTCTTCTACATGCGACATCGCTGTATGTCTGTCCGTTGCTGCAGATGAGGGGATTGACCATCCCATCGTCGAACATGACTGAGCACGCCAAATCGTCTTCTATATCTTTGAGCGCCTTTTGAGCTTTTTTTAACGCAGCCTGCGTCTTTTTCAACTCTTCAGCTTGGGCGTCGACCGCAGAAGAACGATTTGCAGAAATTTTGAACATCTTTAATTTTTCCTCGAATTGTATTGCCAAGGCCCTGGAGCACTGGCCACCCCTTTTAGCAGAGTTATGCCGCAGCGTGCAACAGGAAAAAGGCGTCGATAACCCTCTGAGGGCAATCCTGCGCACTTTGTCCTACCTTTTTTAGAAATTAATGTTGCCGCGCCAGTGCCTTGGCACCTGCCGCGGCAATTCCGGCTCCGCGCCCGCAGGGCCATAGAGGCGGGCGTAGACGGCGTAGTTGGCGAGGACGCTTTTGACGTATTGGCGGGTCTGGCGGTAGGGGATGTCCTCGACGAAGGCGTCGGCGTCGGTGTCGGCCGAGGGCATCGCCGCGTGGGCGGCGAGCCAGTTTTTTACCGCCTGCGGCCCGGCGTTGTAGCTGGCGATGGCGGGGACGAGGTTGCCACAGAACTCGTGCAGCAGCTGTGCGAGGTACCAGGCGCCAAAGCGCAGGTTGAGCTGCGGCTGCAGCAGCGCGGCGTCGGTGTACGCGCCCATCTTCAGGGCGGCGGCGATCTGGCGGCCGGTGGGCGGGATCACTTGCATCAGGCCGCGGGCGTCGGCGCTGGAGTGGGCCTCGGCGTCGAAGCCGCTTTCCTGCCGCATGATCGCCAGGACCAGCTCCGTGCTGCCGCCAAATTCTGCCACCGCCGCCTGCACCGTGGCGGCGTGGGCTGCGGGGTAGGCCCATTCGAAGCGTGGTCGGGTGGCGGCGTCCAGGGGGCCCCCGAGCTGGCGTGCGAAGGCGATGGTCGCCAGGCGGTAGGCGGCGGCCGCGTCGCCGAGGGCGGCAAAGGCGTGCGCCCGACTGGCTGCCACGTCGCGGGTGCCGGGCTTGGC
>JBBSTS010000391.1:0-1660 GCA_038235675.1 Myxococcota bacterium
GCTGCGGCAACCTGTCGCCGCCGCCGCCGCACCTCTTGCAGGCGATTGGCCGCGAGGGCATCGAGGTCACCTTTCGCCCCTAGTGCCCCGTCGCGCCTTGCCCTGAACGCCAAGCCCTCGCGAAGCTGCCGCAAAGTTCTGTGAGACGGGGCACTAGTCGCGCGGTGGCCAGAAAACGCCTATGATAAAAGCCGTTGCCAAGGAGATCTTGATGCTCAATTTCGCTTCGTTCTCTCGCCGCGCCGTCGCCAGCTGTGCGGCGGTGGCCCTGTGGAGCGTGGCGGTGCTGCCCGCTCACGCCGCGCGCCTGAAGATGGAGGTCGGCGGCGCCAACTTTCGCCCCGTTCCCATCGCCGTGCCCGCCCTGCGCCGGGCTGCCGGCGCGTCGGCGGCGGTGACGGCAGCGCGTGCCGAGGGTCTCACCCTGGCCCTGCGCGAGGGCCTGGGGCTGGCCCGCTCGCTCAGCCTCGTGCCGCCTTCGACCTACCTGCCGGAGGAAGGCAGCGTCGCCGCGCCGCGCCTGCCGGCCTGGAGCGCCGTGGGCGCCTCGGGCGTCATCACCGGCGAGCTCGCCGACGTGCGTGGCAGCGTCGGCCTGCAGCTGCACTTCTTCTCGGTGGCCAACGGCCAGCAGCCGGTGCAGCAGGCCTGTAGCCTCGATGCCGCGGACGCCGAGGGGCGCCGTTGCCTGCACCAATTTTTGGACCAGGTGGTCGAGTCGCTCACCGGCGAGAAGGGGATCTATTCCTCGCGCCTGGCCTTCGCGCAGCGGCAGGGTCGCCACAAGCAGATCTTTAGCTGCGCCCTCGACGGCGCCGAGCTGCGCCAGGAGACGCGCACCCCGACGCTGAACTTGCTGCCCGCCTGGGACGCTGCCGGTGCCTACCTGCTGTTCACCTCTTTTGCTTCCGGCAACGCCGATCTGCTGCAGGTGCGCCGTGCGGATGGTCAGCAGAGCCCCATCAGCCGCGCCCCCGGCCTCAACACCGGTGCCGCCGTCTCGCCCGACGGCAAGTACATTGCCCTGACCCTCAGCCGCGACGGCAACACGGAGATCTACGTCATGGACCGCGACGGCCGTAACCTGCGTCGGCTGACCCACAGCTGGGGCCAGGACGTCTCCCCCACCTGGAGCCCCGATGGCCAGAGCCTGGCGTTCGTTAGCTCGCGCTCCGGCAACCCACAGATCTACGTCATGAAGGTGGATGGCAGCGGCGTGCGCCGGCTGACCTTCGCGGGCACCTACAACCAAGAGCCGGACTGGTCGCCGCGCCCAGACGGCCAGATTGCCTTCACCGCCCGCGACGAGCGCCTGCAGTTCGACATCTTTTTGGTCCACCCGCAGAGCGGCGCGATCACCCGCCTGACCCAGGACCAGGGGCGCAACGAGAGCCCCAGCCACTCTCCCGATGGTCACCACCTCACCTTTATGTCCACCCGGGGCGCCGCCGGCGGCAAACGGATCTGGGTGATGGACGTCGACGGCAACGCCCCACGGCCCCTGCCGGTGCAGGTGGGCGAGGCCGAAGCGCCCAGCTGGGGCCCGCGGCTGGGGCACTAGTGCCCCTCCTCACAAGACGTAACTATTCAGGTCCAACATCAGGGGTGCAGAAAAACGCGTGGTCTGATCGGCAGACAAAGCTTTACGTCACAGGGGCCA
>JBBSTS010000392.1:0-1650 GCA_038235675.1 Myxococcota bacterium
CTTCCCGCCGCGGCGGGCACGGGGCCGGCGCCGCGCACCGCGCCCTGCCAGGGCCGCAGCTTTGGCAAGGTTATCCTGTTGGGCGAGCATGCCGCCGTCTTCGGTCGCCACGCCTTGGCGGCGCCGCTGTCGCTGCAGGTGGTGGCGCAGGTGGCGCAAAACCCCGCCGCCGGGGTCGACTTGGCGATCCCCGCATGGGGGGTGGAGGGCCACCTGGGCTTCGCCGACCAGCAAAACACCCTGCACCACGCCCTCGGCAGGGTGCTTGCCGAGCTGGGTCTGGCCGGCGAGGACCTGCGCATCGAAGTATTCTCCGACCTGCCGCGGGCGATGGGGCTGGGAAGCTCGGCCGCGGTGGCGGTGGCGGTGATCCGCGCCCTGAGCAATTACTTTTCCCTGGCGCTGAGCGACGAGCGGGTCAACGCCCTGGCCTATGGCGCCGAGGTGGAGGTGCACGGCGCCGCCTCGGGGATGGGCAACACCCTGGCCACCTACGGCACCCCGATGCTCTTTCGCGCCGCCGCCCCGCGCCAGGCGATCGTCCTTCCCAAACCCCTGCAGCTGGTGTTGGGCTACAGCGGCGTCGAGAGCCTCACCGCCAAAATGGTGGCCCAGGTGGCCACCTTGCACCGTCAGCACCCCGCCCTCTACGACAAGATCTTCGACGACATCGACAGCCTCACCCAGCAGGGGGCGACGGCGTTGGCGCGCGGCGACGACGCGTTGCTCGGCGAGCTGATGAACATCAACCATGGCCTGCTCGGCGCCCTGCAGGTGTCGAGCTGGGAGGTCGAGGAGCTGGTTGGCCTGGCCCGCCGCCATGGGGCGCTGGGCGCCAAGCTCACCGGCGGCGGCGGCGGCGGCACGGTGCTGGCACTCTGCGGTGAAGATCCCCAGATTGCGCTCGACATCGTCGCGGCCATGCAGCAGGCAGGCTACCGCGCCGTGCGCACCACCTTGGAGGGCGAGTCCGCCCCGCGAAAGGCATCCCCATGAAAGCTTCCCCCTCGCCGGTGTCGTTCATCGACGAGCCGTTGATCTTGGTGGATCCCAAGGACTGTATCGTCGGCTACCGCGACAAAGCGGCCTGCCACGCGGGGGCGGGCCTCTTGCACCGCGCCTTCTCCATCTACCTCTTCGACGCCGCCGGGCGGCTGTTGATGCAGCAGCGTGCGCCGCAAAAGCCGCTGTGGCCGCACTACTGGAGCAACACCTGCTGCAGCCACCCGCGCCGCGGCGAAGCCATGGAGCAGGCTGCCCACCGGCGCCTGCAGGAGGAGCTCGGCCTGCAGGCGGAGCTGCGCTACCTCTACAAGTTCATCTACCAGGCGCCCTTCGGCGACGTCGGCAGCGAGCACGAGCTGTGCTCGGTGTTCGTCGGCAAGGCGACGCAGGATCCCGCCTTCCATCCCGACGAGATCAGCGCCATCCGCTACTTCGAAACCAACGAGGTGGACCAGCTGGTCGCCGACCCGCACAGCGACTTCACCCCCTGGCTGCGGCTGCAGTGGCCGCAGCTGCGTGCGCACCACTGGCCGCTGATCGGCGGGCTGACGCGCGAGAGGTCATCGCAAAATTTCTGAGATGGCCTTTAGAGCTCAGCAGACCACCGACAGAACCGTGACCCCCAATGCCCTGAGTCCGGCGCCC
>JBBSTS010000393.1:0-1637 GCA_038235675.1 Myxococcota bacterium
CGCCGCCTCCCCGACCACCTCCAGGCGCGGCACGCTCCAGTCGACGCTGCCGGCCGCCCCCTGTTGGCGTACCGGCTGCGCCGCAGCGGCCGGCGGCGCGCCCAGCCCACAGAGCGCCACGACCAGCGCCAGACGCAGGGGGGTGTCGTGGCTCACTCCCATTCGATGGTCGCTGGCGGCTTCGAGCTGATGTCGTAGACCACCCGGCCGACGCCGCGCACCTCGCCGAGGACCCGCCCCGAGATGGTGGCCAGCAGATCGTGCGGCAGGCGGGCCCAGTCGGCGGTCATGCCATCGCTGGAGTGGACGCAGCGCAGCGCGACCGTCTGCTCGAAGGTGCGGGCGTCGCCCATCACCCCCACCGAGCGAACTGGCAGCAGCACCGCAAAGCTCTGCCACAGCTGTGTCGTCCAGCCCGCTGCCCGGATGCACTCCTCGACGATGGCGTCGGCGTGACGGGCAATGGTCAGCTGCGCCGCCGTGACCTCACCCACGATGCGCACCGCCAGGCCGGGGCCTGGAAAGGGCTGGCGATAGCAGAGGGCGTGCGGCAGCCCGAGCTCCTCGCCCAATGCCCGCACCTCGTCTTTGAACAGGTCGCGCAGCGGCTCCACCAATTTGAGGTGCATGCGCTCGGGCAGGCCGCCGACGTTGTGATGGCTTTTGATGGTGACGGCGTGCGCGCCGGTCAGGCTCACCGACTCGATGACGTCGGGGTAAAGGGTACCCTGTGCCAAAAATTGCGCCCCGGCGATCTTTTTGGCCTCGGCCTCGAACACGTCGATGAACAGCTTGCCTATCGCCTTGCGCTTTTTTTCTGGGCAGGTGACGCCGGCGAGGGCGGCGACGAAGGTGTCCTGCGCATCGACGATGGTCAGCGGCAAGTTGAGCGCCTTGGCAAAAATTTTGTCCACCTGGTCGCGCTCGCCGCGGCGCAATAGGCCGTTGTCGACGAAGATGCAGTGCAGGCGGGGGCCGATGGCCCGTCCCAACAGCGCCGCGACGACCGCCGAGTCGACGCCGCCGGAGAGGGCGCAGATCACCTGCGCCGGCGCAGGCACCTGCGCCTGCAGCGTCGCGACGGCCTCCTGCAAAAAGTTGGCCATGGTCCACTGGGGTTTGGCCCCCGCAACCTCCAGCACGAAGGCCTCGAGCAGTTCCTGGCCGCGCGGCGTGTGGGCCACCTCGGGGTGGAACTGCAGGCCGACGATGGGACGGCTGCGATGGGCGATGGCGGCAAAGGGGGTGGAGGGGGTCGCGGCGATGGTGACAAAATCTGGCGGCAACGCGGCGATGTGGTCGCCGTGGCTCATCCAGACCTCGAAGGGCTCGGCCGCCGCAAAGCCGCGCAACAGGCGGGCGCCAACGCCGGCAAGCGCCGCGGCGGGGCGCGCTTGGGCACGGCCATACTCATGCGCGACGCAGGGCACCACGCGGCCGCCGAGGCGGGCGGCGAGCAGCTGTTGACCGTAGCAGATCCCCAAGATGGGCAGGTCCATCGCCAAGATGTCCGGGTCGACGTCGGGTGCCCCCGGGGCGTTGACCGAGTGCGGGCCGCCGCTGAGAATAACACAGATCGGCTGGCGGGCGGCCAGTGCGCTGGCGGACAGCGTGAACGGATGCACCTCGGAATAGAC
>JBBSTS010000394.1:0-1635 GCA_038235675.1 Myxococcota bacterium
GCCGCGGGGCGCCTACACCTGGCCCCGCGCCCCCCCCACCCCCCGGTGGGCGCCCAAACCGCCCCGGCGGGGGGTGATGGCCACCTTGCGCCCCCGGCGGGGGCCCCCCGCCGCCGCCGCCGTCGTCGATGGACAAAACCACCTGCTGGGTTTTTTCACCGACGGCGACCTGCGCCGGCTGCTCGAGCAGCCGGGCTTCGACATCGACCAGCCCATCTCGCAGGCGATGCAGACGAGCTGTAAACGGGTGACCCCGCAGATGCGGGTGGCCGAGGCCGCCGAGCTCTTGCGCCGCTACCGCATCGACCAGGCGCCGGTGGTCGACGAGGCGGGCCAGGTGGTCGGCCTGCTCGACGTCCAGGACGTCCTCGGTGGCCCGCCTTGAGCCGTTTGGTGCTGGTGAGCAACCGCCTGCCGGTGACGGTGCGCGGCAGCGGCGCCAAGCGCCAGCTCACCCCCAGCTCCGGCGGCCTGGTGGCTGGCCTGGGGCCGGCGCACGCGCGCAGCGGGGGCCTGTGGATAGGAGCCCTCGACGGCGCCGACGCGCAGCGCTTCGGCGACACCCTCGAGGCGCAGCGCCTGGTGCCGGTGACGGTGGAGAAGCGCGACGCCGAGCGCCACTACGAGGGCTACTCGAACCAGGTGCTCTGGCCGCTGTGTCACTACCTGCTGGAGCACGTCGCCTTCGATGGCCCGGACTACGAGGCCTATGCGCGGGTCAACGAGCGCTTCGCCGAGGTGGTGCTGCGCCACGTGCGCCCCGACGACACCATCTGGGTCCACGACTACCATTTGATGCTGCTCCCCAGTCTGCTGCGGGCGAAGCTGCCGCGGGCGCGCATCGGCTTTTTTTTACACATCCCCTTCCCCTCCTCGGAGGTATTTCGCATCCTGCCGCGCAAAGAGAAAATTTTGCGCGGCCTGATGGGCGCCAACCTCATTGGCCTGCACACCTACGACTACGCCCGCCATCTGGTCTCCAGCTTTCGCCGGGTGTTGGCGGTGGACTTCGACGAGGCTTACGTGCGCCAGAGCGATGGTCAATGCAAGGTGGGGGTCTTCGCCTTGGGGGTGGACAACGACGGCCTGCAGGCGCGGGCGGCGCTGCCGTCGGTGGCCCGCCGGGTGGAGCGGCTGCGCAAGCAGGTGCAGGGGCGCAAGGTCATCCTCGGCGTCGATCGGATGGACTACACCAAGGGCCTGCCGCAGCGTCTCGATGGCTACGCCCACTTCTTGCGCCAGCGGCCCGAATGGCGCGAGCGCGCGGTGCTGCTGCAGCTGGCGGTGCCCTCACGCGCCTCGCTGGACAGCTACAAGCAGCTCAAGCAGGCGGTGGACGGGCGCGTCGGAGAGATCAACGGCACCTTTCAGCAGGGGCCGCTGGCGCCGATCATCTACATGTACCGCTCGGTGCCGGCCGAGGAGCTTGCGGCGCTGTACCGCCTGGCGGACGTGGCCCTGGTGACGCCCATCCGCGACGGCATGAACCTGGTGGCCAAGGAGTACGTCGCCTCGCGCCAAGACGACAGCGGCGTGCTGCTGCTCTCCGAGTTCGCCGGTGCCGCCGCCGAGATGGGCGAGGCGCTGTTTTTGAACCCCAACGACCGTGACAGCATCGCCACCGCCCTGGACGCC
>JBBSTS010000395.1:0-1633 GCA_038235675.1 Myxococcota bacterium
CGACCCGCGTCGGTTCGCGCAAGAATTGCGCCGCGGCTTTGGCGACCTCGTAGGGCAAGGTGGCCGAGAACAGCATCGTCTGGCGACTGGCGGGGGTCAGCTTGAGCAGCTCGGTGACGTCGTCCCAGAAGCCCATCGACAGCATCTCGTCGGCCTCGTCCAAGACGATCGTCTGGAGCTCCGAGAGCTTCAGGTTGCCGCGCCGCAGGTGGTCGAGCAGGCGGCCGGGGGTGGCGATCACCACTTCGACGCCCGCCTGCAGGGCGACGATCTGACGGCCCATCGGCACGCCGCCGTAGATGGCGAGGATGCGGGTGGGCAGCTCGATGGCCAGGCTACGTAGCTCCGCGGCCACCTGATGGGCGAGCTCGCGCGTCGGCAGCAGCACCAAGGCGCGTGGCATGCCTGCTGGGGCCACCTCCTCTTTGAGGCGCTCGAGCAGCGGGATGCCGAAGGCGGCGGTCTTTCCAGAGCCCGTTTTGGACTGCACCAGCAGGTCGTTGCCGCCCAGGGCGGCCTCGACGACGGCGGCCTGGACGGGGGTCGGCGTGTGATAGCCTAGCTTGGCGATGGCCGAGCGTAAGGCGTCGCCGATGGGAAAGGCGGCGAACGTGGAATGGGAGGGGGATGCAGGCTCATCGGCTGCGTCCACGTCGGGGGAGTCCTCACCCGGCGCAGGGCAAGCGAGCGTTTCTGACATAAGGTCCTTCTGAGGCGTTTGTGTCCGGTGCACGCGCTGGGCTACGGCGGAGCAAACACCTTGCAATCTAAGTTGAGGGGCGCACCAAACAGGGGAGAAAGACACCCACGTCGGCGCCACCGACGGTTGAGCCAGGCCACGCGGGCGCGGCAGGCTGCCTCAGCACTATCGCCCAAGGGCCGGCAAACCGTCAAGGCCCTTGCCGCCCAAGGCCTCGGCGCCCTCCTTGACTCGCATCAAACAAGAGCCCCACCGTCAGCAGCATGCAGATCCTCTGCGGCCGCATTCTCGTGCAGCGCGTCTTCGATGTCGCCGACACCATCGACCTGGTGCGGGCGGAGGCCTGCATCGCCAGCCTCTTCCGCCGGCCTCGCTTCGCCGGCAGCGCCCGCCACATTCAGCTGCCGCATCCGCCGCTGGAGATGGCCCTCGGCCCACGGCCCCTGGGGCTTCAGGGCCGCATGTCGCAGGACACCCTCTGCCGCCTGTGGGACGTCGGGGCGCTGGCCCTCACCTTCATCGTCGAAATCCCCGCCCACACCGAGGGGGAACAGCTCATCCGCCTGGGCAAAGAGATAGGCGAAGCGGAGGAGGCGATCACCGCCGCCGCGCTGCCCCTGGTGGAGGAGATCCGCCACGCCATCGCGCCGGCGTGCCGCATGCCCGAGGGGGGCCTCGGCCCGTCGCTGCTGACCGAGGAGTACACCCTGTTTTATTTGCAGGCCACCTCGCCGCCGACGCACGCCAGCAATCTAGGCGACGAGATGGACATCGCCCGCCTGCTTTTGGGCGAGACCGAGCCCATTGCTGAAGCCGAGCGGCAGCATCTGATGCAGACGCGCATGAGCTACCGCCCCGATGACCTGGCGGTGGTGGACTGGAACGCCGCGTTGGTGCTCGACCCGGCCGGCGGCGCCGACGTCACCGAGCTGC
>JBBSTS010000396.1:0-1608 GCA_038235675.1 Myxococcota bacterium
AGCCACACCGCCGTACCCAGGCGCTTGCCCATTTTGAGGGCCTCGCCGCCGCGAGAGAGGCTGACCATCTGGATGAGGATCAGCTGCAGCTTCGCCGGGTCGTGCCCCAGCGCCTGCAGGCCGGCCCGCACACGCGGCACGTAGCCGCCATGGTCGGCCCCCCAGACGTTGATCAGCCGATCGTAGCCGCGCTTCATCTTGTCGTCGTGGTAGGCGATGTCGCTGGCAAAATAGGTGGGGCGGCCATCTTCGCGCATCACCACCCGGTCTTTGTCGTCGCCCAGTGCCGTCGAGGCAAACCACTGCTTGCCCTGCTGGCTGTAGACGTGGCCGTGGCGCGCCAGGCGGGCGAGGATCTGCGGCAGGTCCATGCGGGCGGTGAGCGCCCGCTCGCTGACGTAGTGGTCGAACTCGACGCCATAGGCACGCAGATCGTCGGCGATGCGGGTGCGCATCTGCGCCACGCCGCGCTCGGCGAGCGCCGCGTGTACCTCTTGCAGCGGCCGCTGTAGCCAGACGTCGCCCACCTCGGCATGCAGCGCGGTCGCCATCTCGGTGATGTAGGCACCAGGATAGAAATCTTCTGGCAGCGCCACCTCACGGCCGCAGGCTTGCTGGTAGCGCACCCACAGGCTGCCGGCCAACACGTCGATCTGCCTTCCCATGTCGTTGAGGTAGTATTCGCGCTCGACCCGATAGCCGCACGCCGACAGCAGTCGCGCCAGCGCGTCGCCGAGCACCGCGCCGCGACCGTGGGCGACGTGCAGCGGCCCGGTCGGATTGGCGCTGACGTACTCGAGCAAGACGCGCTGGCCGGCGCCGGTTTGGCAGCGTACGAATTTTCCCGCGCTGGCGACGATCTGGCGTAAAATTCCGTGCCACGCCGCCGACGCGACGAACAGGTTGAGGTAGCCGGGGCCGGCGATCTCCACCTTGCTCAGCCAGCCGCCGGCGTCGCCGAGGCGTGCCTGCAGCTGCGCCGCCACCTGCCGCGGCGGCAGCCCCGCCGCCTTGCTCAAGGAAAGGGCGACCGCGCAGCTCCAGTCGCCAAAGCGCGGCTGTTTAGGCGGCGTAAGCACCACCTCGGGCGGCGGGCCAGCGAAGAGGCCGTCACCTTGTAGCGCGCGGAGGGCCTCGCAGACGTGAAAACAGAGCAACGAGCGCAGGGTATGGTCAGCAGGCAGTTGCATGGGGCACCAGACGAGGGTCGGGGCGGGCTGGTGGGCGCTACTGGGTTCGAACCAGTGGCTTCCACCGTGTGAAGGTGGCACTCTACCGCTGAGTTAAGCGCCCAGCCGAGGCGGCTTATGGCAAGACGTGCCGCCCTAGGTCAAGGCAAAAGGATCACCAAGCCCACCGCCTCGGGAGGATCGGATGCGGCCAACCAGGTGGCCAGGCGCGCGGCGTCGGCCGCCTCCAGCTGCAGGTCGGCGCCGGTGGTGCCGGCACGGGGCCGCGCCCGCAAAACCAACTTCGCGTGGGTCGCCAGCGGCTGCAGGGCTTGATCTCGCAGATAGCGCGGCAGCAGGCGCGGGCCGCCCGCCGCGGCGGGCAGCAACGGCTCGCCGGCGGGATTTTGCAGGGTCGGCTGCAGGCTCAGGCGCGGCA
>JBBSTS010000397.1:0-1588 GCA_038235675.1 Myxococcota bacterium
GCGGTCGTGGAACCTTCCACCTTCGGACTGCAGCTGGCCTTGGGTGGCGCCCTGCGCCTGGCCAGCCTCACCGGCGGCGGCGCTCCGCCGCCGCCTCTGCATGCCGGCGAGGGCCTCTCGGATCGCCTGGCACTGCGTCTCGAGGGGCGGCTGCGCTACATGAGCAGTGCCCAAGGGGATGCCCTCGGCGCCGAGGTGTTGGTTGGCGCCGCCTGGGCGCCGCAGTCGATCACCCGCAGCAGCGGCGCCAGGGCGCGGCTGCAGACTTTTCCGACCCGCGGCATGGGCCTCGTCAGCTACCGCTTTTTCCTCGGCGAAGGGATGTGGCTGGGCCCAGAGGTAGGCTATCGCTACGTGCGGCAAGTGATCCCCGAAGGCCGCTTCCCCGGCTTGGTCAGCCAAAGTCCAGGCGTCGGCGCACTCTTTTTGGCCTCCGAGACTGCGTGGGGGGCGCAATTTCTTGCCCGCGCCCTTCTGTTGGCCTACCCCATCTTCGGCGGCGAGGCCGCGCGTCTCGGCGCCGCCGGCGGCTACCTCCCTGGGGCGCTGCTGGAGGCAGAGCTTAGCCATCGCCTTGGCCGCAGCCTGCGCTTAGGTGGCCTGCTCAGCGTCGATTTCTTCTTTGGCCGCTTCACCGGCTCGACCTATTTGCTGACCCCGCAGCCCTACCTCGATGCGCGTCTGACGGACCTCAACCTGCACCTGAGCTTCGTGTTGGAGAAAACCTTTTGAAGCGCATGGCGAGCATATTGCCCTGGCTATGCTGCGGGGCGCTTTGGGCCCACGCAGCGGTGGCACAGGCCTTCGTCTGTGCCCGCACCGGCGCCGACGCGATGGGCCAGAGCACTGGCCCATCGCTGTCGTGGAACCGGCGTCAAATCGCTTACGCCCTCAACGAGAGAGGCACCGCGCAGATCCCTTTCGCGCAGGCGGCCAATACCCTCAATCAAGCCTTCGCGGTGTGGCAGAACCTGACGCTGTCGCCCAACATGGTGGCCCAATGCGGCGCCCTGCCGGGGACCGACCTGAAGCTGTCGCCGCTGCCGCCCACCGCCGACGACTGGGTGGGCTATAACTTTCTCGACCCCAACCGCAACACCAACCTGTTGGTCTTTCGCGATTCGGAATGGGGGCACACCACCGACGCCGGTGACATCATCGCCGTCACCTCGACCACCTACAGCGGCTCGACTGGCGAAATTTTGGACGCCGACATCGAGTTCAACAGCGCCAGCTTCAGCTTCTCCGCCGCCGTTTTGCCGCCCTCCGACAGCACCGACCTGCTCAACACCGCGGTGCACGAAATCGGCCACTTTTTGGGCCTCGCCCACTGCGGCACGGTGGCCTGCGGCCGTCAGGAGGTCATGGAGCCCACCGCCGCCACCGCCGAAACCACCAAGCGCCTGCTCAAGTGCGACGACCGTGCGGGCCTGGTGTTCAAATATCCCGCCGGCAAGCCCAACGCCTTCTGCGCCGCCAGCAAAATCGACGCCAGCTGCGGCTTCTGCGCCCCGCCCACCCCAACGCCGCTGCCGCCGCGCGTCGCGACCTTGTCGAGCGACGCAGGTCGCGGCAGTGGCTGCAGCCA
>JBBSTS010000398.1:0-1577 GCA_038235675.1 Myxococcota bacterium
CTCGCGCTCAGTCGCGCGCCCGCGGGCGAGGTCGAGCGCCGCCATGGCCGATGGCAAAGGCGCCAAAGCAGCGCGCGGGCGCCGATCGGCTGTCGGCGGCCGCCGCCTCTCGTCGCGGCGTCGGCGGCAGCGTGCGCGTTTGCCCGGCAGTGCCGCCGCCGTCGCGCGGCGCGGCGCGGCCGCCACAGCAGCGTCGTCTTCGTGCGTTGCAGGCAGCGCCGCCTGTGGCCGCGAGCCCAGTGCCTCGGCCATGTAAGGCGTCAGAGCCGCCATCGGCAGGGGGCGATGGCCGTGGTCGACGTAGAGCAGCCCCACCAGCGTCTGCCCGCAGAGGTAGGGCAGCACCGCGAAGGCGCGCGGCGCCGGCAGGCCGAGGTGGCGCGCCAGGCTGCTGCCGCCGGGGGCGCGGCCGGCGCCCAACAGGGGGGCCGCCGCCTCCAGGGTCCAGCGCAGCGGCGTCGGCTCCATCAGCGAGATGCGCACCTGTGGGCAGCCGAGGGCAAATCCGTGTGTTTGCTCGCAGCTGGCGTAGGTATCCTGCAGGACGAAGAGGGCGACGTGGTCGCAGTCGCTGCCGAGGCGCCGTGCCCAGGACCAGGCGCGCGCCTGCCATGCAGCCTGGGGGGAGGGCGAAGTTGTTTTTTGCGCAGGCTCGCTTGACGCCACCACGTTCGATCCTTACCCCGCATATACGGCAGTTGACCGGCAGAGACTGCTTGGCGGCGGCACTTCGAGCCCAGGGCTTTGCGGTGCCGCCTCCCTTCACCTTCGCGCGGCCCGGCCTGCTTCACCAAAAAAGTCGCACCCAAGGCGATCCCACTCGGGCGGGGTAGGAAGTTTGCCTGCTTCGTGCCATGGTCGGGTGCTTAAAAAAAGTTAACGTCGCAAGGAGATCACCCATGGCAGCCCCCAGTGCATTTGACCGCGAGAAGGCCATCGAATTGGCCGTCGGTTCCATCGAGAAACAGTTCGGCAAAGGCTCGATCATGCGCCTTAAAGCCAGCGAGGGGATCCAGGCCGATATTCCGGCGATTTCCACCGGCTCCATCGGCATCGACGTCGCCCTGGGCATCGGCGGCGTGCCGCGCGGCCGCATCACCGAGATTTATGGCCCCGAGTCCAGCGGCAAAACGACGCTGACGCTGCACGTTATTGCCGAGGCGCAGAAAAACCGCGGCATCGCCGCCTTCGTCGACGCCGAGCACGCCCTCGACGTCAAGTATGCCCGTAAGCTGGGGGTGCGCACCGACGACCTGCTCATCTCGCAGCCGGACACCGGCGAGCAGGCCCTCGAAATTACTGAGATGTTGGTGCGTTCCAACGCCGTCGACGTTTTGGTGATCGACTCGGTGGCCGCCCTGGTGCCGCGCGCCGAGATCGAGGGCGACATGGGCGACTCCCACGTCGGCCTGCAGGCGCGCCTGATGAGCCAGGCGCTGCGTAAGCTCACCGGCATCAGTGCCCGCAGCCGCACCAGCGTTATTTTCATCAACCAGATCCGCATGAAAATTGGCGTCATGTTCGGCAGCCCCGAAACCACCACTGGCGGCAACGCGCTGAAGTTTTATTCCAGCGTC
>JBBSTS010000399.1:0-1570 GCA_038235675.1 Myxococcota bacterium
AGATGCTGCGCGAGCGCCGGCGCCGAGAGCGGGCCGGCGAGATGCTGGAAATTGCCTCTTACGAACGCCCGCTGACCCGTGCCGACTGCATCGACGGCGCGCGCCCCTGCCTGTTCGTGGCCTGCAAGCACCACCTCTACTTGGACGTCAACCCCGAGACCGGCTCGATTAAAATCAATTTCCCCGACCGCGACGTCTGGGAGCTGCAGGAGACCTGTGCCCTGGACGTGGCCGAGCGCGGCGGCGTCACCCTCGAAGAAGTGGGCGACATCCTCAATCTGACCCGCGAGCGGGTGCGCCAGGTGGAGGTGACCGGACTGAGCAAACTCAAGGGCGAGTCGCCGCAGCACGAGCTTGACGTCTTCGTCGGTTGGGACCCCCACCCGGACGAGTTCTAAGGGCGATAAAGCGATTGGCCATTGTCTTGGCGCAGCCTTTGCGCCAATGGCACAGCGATGCGCCTGGCCGTCTTGCTCGTCAGTTACAACACCGCCGAGGCCACCGGCCGTTGCTTGGCCAGCCTAAAAGGGACGGGCGGCATCGCTGAGGTGGTGGTCGTCGACAACGCCTCGACCGACGACAGCTTGGTGGTCATCGGGGCACAGGCCGAGGTATTGCGCCGCGCGGGCATCGCCGTGCAGGTGCGACGCCTGGCGCAAAACTGCGGTTTCTCGCGCGCCGTCAACTTGGCGGCGGCGCAGAGCCAAGCCCCGGGGCTGATGCTGCTCAACAGCGACGCGCAGCTTCCTGCCGGCGTCGGCGGGCGCTGGGCCGCGGCGCTGCAGCGCGCCCCGACGCTGGCCGCGGTGGCGCCGCGGCAGGTGGATGAATGCGGCCGCTGGCAGCTCTCCTGGGGGCCGGAGGTGGGCTACTGCAGCGAGGCGGTGCGCCGCGTCCTGCAGCGGCGCATCGATGCGGGGGGGCGGCTCATGCGCCGTGGGCTCGATTTGGCCCTGCGCCGCCCACGGTCTGTGGCGTGGGCGGCGGCCTCCGCCCTGGCGGTGCGGCGACAGGCCTTTTTTGCGGTGGGGGGCTTCGACGAGCGCTTTTTTCTCTTTTTCGAGGACATCGACTTTTGTGTCCGCCTGCGGGCTGCCGGCGGCCAGGTGCTCTACGACCCGCGGCTGACCCTCATGCACGCCCGCGGGCTTAGCTGTGCGGCGGCGCCCCTGCAGGCCCAGGACGCCTATCGCCGCAGTCAGGCGTACTATTGGCAAAAACATCACGGCCGCCTGCACGGCCGTGCCATGGCCGCCTGGGTCGCCTGGCAACAGCGCCGGCTCGGCCGCGTGCAGACTTGCTGAGCGTGGAGGGCGAGGGGGTGCACGTGATGGCCAGCGGTGCGGCCGGCGGCGGCGCCGACCACCTGGTAGGGCCCGTGCCGGCGCTGCAGGCTGGGGGCCGGCAGGGGGCCGCCGGGGTCGGCGCCGCTGGTCCCCTGCAGGCGCGGCTGCAGGCGCGTGGGGTGCCCGCCGCCCACCTCGACCTGTTGCAGGGGCGCCTGCGACTGCACACCGCGCGACAGCTGAGGCGACGCATCGCCGCCAGTGGCGCGCGACTGCTGCACCTG
>JBBSTS010000400.1:0-1569 GCA_038235675.1 Myxococcota bacterium
CTACGCCCAGCCGCTGTTGGCCACCTCTTACGACGGTCGCCCCATCAAGCTGGAGGGCAACCCCGAGCTGAGCGCCTCCTTAGGGGGCACCACCGCCTTCGCCCAGGCCAGCATCCTGGACCTCTACGACCCCGACCGCAGCCAGAACCTGTTGCATCGTAGCGCCGGCGAGATGACCCTGTCGCCCTCCTGGAGCGAGTTCGAGGCCGCCCTGCGGCCACTCTTGGCAGCAGGCGCCAAGCAGGCCGGCAAGGGCCTCTGCGTTTTGGCCGAGGCCAGCCATTCGCCTACCGTTCAGCGGCTGCGCCGCACCCTGCTGCAAAAATGGCCGCAGGCCCGCTGGGTGGAGTTCGAGCCTTTGGCCGGCGATCACGAAGCGTTGGGCACCCGCCTGGCCTTTGGCCGGCCGCTGCGCTCGCATTACGACCTGGCGCGCGCGCAGGTGGTCGTGGCCCTCGACAGCGACTTCCTCGCCCTGCACCCGGACACCCTGCGCCTGAGCCGTGCCTTCGCCGCCACCCGCATGCCCGACTCGGATGGCCCTGCCGCCTCGGCGACGATGAGCCGCCTGTACGCCATCGAGAGCCGCCACAGCACCACCGGCGCGATGTCCGACCACCGCCTGGCGGTACGCTCCGAGGCCATCTTGGGCCTGCTGGTCGCCTTGCGCGGCGAGCTAAGCAAGAGCGCCGCGCTCGCCGGGCTGACGCCGCAGCTGCCGCCACAGGTGGTGCAGCTGGCCACCAGCCTCAACGCCACCGAGAAGGCCTACGTCGCCGCCCTCGCCAAAGACCTGCAGGCCAACCGCGGCCGCAGCGCCCTGATCGTCGGCGAGGGGCAGCCGCCGCAGGTGCACGCCCTGGTCCACCAGCTCAACGAGCAGCTCGGCAACGTCGGCCAGACGCTGCGCTACACCGCCATCGACGAGGCGGCTGCGTCGGCCCAGGGACGCAGCCAGGCCGACAGCCTGGCGGCCCTCTGTGCCCAGATGCAGGCCGGCCAGGTCGAGACCCTGCTCATCTTGGGCGGCAACCCCGTCTTCAATGCTCCCGCCGCCTGCCGCTTCAAGCAAGCGTTGGCGCAGGTCAAAAACTCTCTGCACCTGAGCCTCTACGACGACGAGACTTCGCAGGCCTGCACCTGGCACCTGCCGCGCGCCCACTACCTCGAGGCCTGGGGCGATGCCCGCACCTACGACGGCACCGTCACCCTGATGCAGCCGCTGATCCGGCCGCTCTACCTCGGCAAAACCCCGGCCGAGTTGCTCAGCCTGATCGTCGCCGAAGGCCGCGGCGGCATGCCCAGCGGCCGCGGCATGGAGCTGTGCCAGCAAACTTTCACCGAGTTGACGGGCGCCGCCATCACCGGCACGCGTGCCTGGCACGATGCGGTGCAGTCCGGCCGCATACCCAAGACCGAATTCGCGCCGGCCAACCCGACGCGCCAGTCTCTGGCCAGCGCCTGGGGCAGCACGCCCCCGAGTGCCGCGCCGCCGCAGGGCTTCGAGCTCACCCTTTGGCCCGACATGCATGTCTACGATGGCCGCTTCGCCAACAACGGCTGGCTGCA
>JBBSTS010000401.1:0-1560 GCA_038235675.1 Myxococcota bacterium
AGGTACGGGCCGCGCTGCTCGACCAGCAGCGCCGGCTGGCGGAGGCCGGCGACGTCGTCCTCGAGGGGCGCGACATCGGCACGGTGGTCTGTCCGCAGGCGCAGGTGAAGTTTTTCTTGGACGCCTCGGACGCGGTGCGGGCGCAGCGTCGCTTCGAGGAGCTGCAGGCGCGTGGCGAAGCGGTGGAGCTGGCGACGGTGCTTGCCGAGCAGCAGGAGCGCGACCGACAGGATAGGGTGCGGCAATCGTCGCCGCTGCGGCCGGCGCAGGACGCCGTCCTGCTGGATTCCACCGCCCTGCCCGTCAGCGAGGTGGTGGCGATCATCGTTGCGGCGGCGCGGGCGGCGCAGAAGGGCGGTTGACCCGGCTGGCACGCTGCGTCCATAAAGCAAACAGCACGATCTACTCCCGGAGGGCTCGATGGCCGCTGCCAACGCAAAAGAAGTGTTCGAAAACTTTCTCCCCGACCGCCTCAAGGCGAAGCCCGACGTGGTTTCCAAGATCAACAGCTCCTATAAGTTCGTCATCAACGGCGAAGGCGGCGGCACCTGGGTGGTCGACTTGACCAAGGCCGGTGGCGCCATTTCCGCCGGCGACGGCGAAGCCAAGTGCAGCATCACCATGGCCTCAGGCGATTTCGTCGACCTGATGAACGGCAAGCTCAACCCGCAGATGGCCTTCATGAGCGGCAAGCTCAAGGTGGCCGGTGACATGGGCTTGGCGCTTAAGCTCGGATCGCTGCTCGGTTAGAGCGGTCCAGCAGTGGGAAGTACGCCGTTCACGACGGCCATCGTCGATTTGTCCACCGCCGGCGACGGTGTCGGCCGACATCCCGACGGCCGCGTCGTCTTCGTCGAGCAGGCGCTGCCCGGCGACCAGGTGCAGGCCACCCTGACCCACAGCCGTCGTGGCGTTGCCCACGCACGCCTAGACGTTTTGCAGCAGGCCTCGGCCGAGCGGGTGGTGCCCCGCTGCAGCATCGCGCAGTGCGGCGGCTGCGCCTTCAAAGGCGCCTCGGCCGCCCTGCAGCAGCAGCAAAAAACTCGCTTCGTCCTCCAGGCTCTGCGCCGCATTGGCGGCCTGAGTGTCGATCCGGCGCAGCTGCGCTACGTCGTGGGCGATCCTTGGGGCAGCCGCCACCGCGTGCGCCTGCATGCCCAGTACCTGATGGACGGCTGGCGCCTGGGTTACCATCGGCGCCACAGTCGGGTGTTGGTGCCGCTGTCGATGTGTCCGGTGGCCTGGCCAGAGCTCGAGGAGCTGTGCCTGCACCTCGCTCGCCTGCTGGCGCCGCTGCCCGCCGACGCCGGACTGCGTGAGGTGGAGGTGGCCTACTCGCGCTGCGACGGGCGCGGCGCCGCCCGCTTGCAGAGCGACGGGCCGTTGGAGGCGCTGCGCCAGGACCTTAGCTGGTTTGAGCGCAGCGGTCTGGCAGGGGTCGAGCTGCAGGCCGCCGATGGCAGCCTGCGCTACGGTTCTTTGCAGCTGCGCTACGACCACGCCCAGGCCGACCACTTCGACCTGCGCTACGAGCCGGGCACGTTTACCCAGGCGTCGCCG
>JBBSTS010000402.1:0-1545 GCA_038235675.1 Myxococcota bacterium
ACGCTGGGCGGCCTGGAGGTGCGTGGCCCACAGCGTCACGAGCGAGAACAGGCCCAGCAGCGCCGGCGTCGTGCGCAAGATGGCGAGGTCTGTCCACTGCCGCTGGGTCTCCATGCCGAGGTGCCGGCGCGCTTCCTCGAACGTGGTCTCGATGCGCCAGCGGCGGACGAACCAGCGTAGGATGTCCACCGGCTCGGCATGCAGGTCGGTGCAGACGAACGCTTGCAGCGGCTTGTCGCCGCCCGGGTCGCGCACAAGAACCCAACGGATCGGGACCTGCATGCCGGGGTGGTGCCAGAGTGCCGTACCGGAGGCGATGGCGAGCCTGCGCTCGGCGCCGCCATACCAACCATCGAGGGTGACGTTGCGCCAGCACGTGGCCGGGTCTGCCAGGCGCTGCTTGAGACTTGGCAGCCGCTCGCCCTTGACCGGTGGACGGCCAGGCGTGTCGGGCCTGCGCGGCGGGGCTGGCGCATAGAGGCTGGCATCGAGCCGCAGGCGGGAGACCAGGCACAGGTGCCGGCCTGCGTCACGCAGCAGTTCGATGGCCGAGAAGCTGCTGTCGGCGACGGCGACGATGCGCCGGCCCGGCAGCTAGCGCGCGGTCTGGAGCAAGGCCTGCCTGGCCCAATCCGTCAGCTTCTTGTGCCGCCGTCCCTGCTTGGCTGCATAGCGTTCGGAGGGCGCAAGCACGGTCAAAAACGGCAAGCCCCAAACGCAGCCGGCCCAGGGCACGGGCGCCAGCAGCGCGACGCAGAGCCAGCGCAGGCCAGAGGCCTTGACGAAGTGGCCGTGGCTGGACCGCACGGGGTCACGGTAGATGCCGCGCGCCTTGATCTTCGCACCCCAGCGCCGCTCGATGGTGTCATCGATGCCAACCACCACCGGCCCGCCCGGCACCAAGGCAGCAACGAGCATCAGCAAGAGCCGGCGTGCCACGAGGCGCGATGACCAGCAACCCGTGCTGAGCACGCGGTGATAAACGGCAAACCCCGCCGCTTGGTCCAGGCCCATGACGCGCAGCGCCGCCGTGACTGTCCGCCGCCCCGGCGTCAGCAGGGTGCCGGCGACCAGCACCAGCGTGTGGCGCCACGCCGCACTGGTGAAGCAGGACGCGAAGGGCCGCAGCCACATCGCCAAAACTTCGGGTACGCTCGCCGACATGGCATTGGCCTCCGCGCGCGGTTGCGCCAGCCTGGCGCAACCGATCTCAGCAAGAGAAGTCGCGATGGCCAGCGGAGATGCGATACACGCGCGGATCGTCGCCCACCTTTGGCCACGCGGCGGCGTCGAGGTGGTCCGGGCCAACAAGGGCTACACGCTCTACAGCACCCGCACCGGCGGGCAGGTCGCACGCCTGCGTCCCATTGGCGAAGAGGACAAGGTGCAGGTCCTGTGGTGGCAGCGCAGCGCGTGGGGCGACCCAGGTGATTTCGGACCTGTCGTCATGCCCCTCGACCAAGCACTCACCTTCGTCGCCACCGAGAGCTTCTTCTGGATCAGCGCCTGATACCTAAACCGTAATGAAGTGTGCAAAGCCAAGCT
>JBBSTS010000403.1:0-1529 GCA_038235675.1 Myxococcota bacterium
GGGCACTCTACGTCACCGCCGAGGAGTCGCTGATGCAGGTCAAGCTGCGCGCCGAGCGCCTTGGCATGCAGAAGGAGGCGCCGCTCTACCTTCTGGCCTGCACCTCCATGGAGGCGGTCGAGGCGGCGCTGCAGAAGCTGCAGCCGGACGTGATGGTCATCGACTCGGTGCAGACGGTGGGCTGCGACGAGCTGAGCCAGCCGGCCGGCACCGTCGGTCAGGTGCGCGCGGTGACCCAGAAGCTCATGCAGTTAGCCAAGGGCGACGGCATCGCCACCCTG
This sequence comes from Myxococcota bacterium, assembly GCA_038235675.1. Lineage (GTDB taxonomy): Bacteria > Myxococcota > XYA12-FULL-58-9 > XYA12-FULL-58-9 > JBBSTS01 > JBBSTS01. Next base: position 282 of record JBBSTS010000403.1, read on the forward strand.
GTGGTGGGCCACGTCACCAAGGAGGGAACGCTGGCTGGCCCCAAGGTGATGGAGCACATGGTCGACACGGTGCTCTACTTCGAGGGCGAGCGCAGCGGCCCCTACCGCATCCTACGCACCCATAAAAACCGCTTCGGCAGCGCCCAGGAAATCGGCGTCTTCGAGATGGCCGCCGCCGGCCTGCTGCCGGTTAAAAACCCCTCGGCGATGTTTTTGTCGCAGCGCGCCCATGGTCCGGGCTCGGCGGTGATCACCTCGTTGGAAGGCTCGCGCCCCATCTTGCTGGAGGTCCAGGCGCTGGTCACCCCCGCCTTTATGGGCGGCACCCCGCGCCGCACCACCACCGGCTTCGACCCCCAACGGGTGGCGATGCTCTGCGCCGTGCTCACTGCCCGTGCCCGCATCGATCTGTCCGGCAGCGACGTCTTCGTCAACGTCGCCGGCGGCGTGCGGGTAAGCGAGCCGGCCGCGGACTTGGGGATCTTGCTGGCGCTGGCCTCGGCCGCCAGCAACCAGGCCATCGACCCAGAGTGGACGATCATTGGCGAGGTGGGCCTCTCCGGCGAGGTGCGCGCCGCCACCCAGCTCGCCGCCCGTTTGTCGGAGGCGGCCTCGCTGGGGTTCAAACAGGCGCTGATCCCCGGCGCCAACCTCGACGTCGACCGGCAAAAAGAGCTGCAGCGCCTGCCGCTGCGCCTGCAGCCGGTGCGCCAGGTGAGCGAGGCGCTGCTGGCCTGCAAGGTGGCGCCGAAACGCGGCCGGCAGGCGTCGTAAGGGGCATCGCACGGGCTGCCGCCGCTTGACTTGCCCATGGCCCTGACGCTCCTTTGCAGGCCGAGATGACGCCGCCTCTGCCATGCCGCACCCGCCCTGCCCTGGCGGCCGACCTCCCCGCTCTGGGGGAGATCTGGCAAGAGTTCATGCACATGCATCAGCGCCGCGACCCGTCCTTCACCCTGGCGCCTAACAGCCTGCAGCGCTGGCTCGGCATGGCCGCCGACATGGTGGCGCGCTCCGACACCTTCGTCTTTGCCGCCTTCGCCGATGGCCGGCCGGTGGGCTTCTGCTTGGGATGGATCGCCCGCAACCCGCCCATTTATCAGGTCAGCGAACTAGGGTTTATTTCTGAAATTGCCGTTGCGTCGCATAGTCGGCGGCAGGGGGCTGGGCGGGCGCTTATTGCCGCCGCGGCGAGGTGGTTTGCTGGGCGGCGGCTTAGCGAGTTTCAGCTGTCGACGGCAGTTTGGA
>JBBSTS010000404.1:0-1521 GCA_038235675.1 Myxococcota bacterium
AAGGCAGCTCTGCCCCCACCTCGAGGCTGTGCAGCACGGTGGCCGCGCCGACGGCGGTGCGCAGGGCAAGCGGCTGTTGGCGGGTCCAGCCGTAGCCAACGAAGGCCCACGGTGCCAGGGCCAGATGGCGGCTCAGGGAAAAGGTGAACCCCAGGCCGGGGCGCGCCCCCAGCTGCAGGAGGTAGCTGCGGGAAAAATTGGCCGGGGCATCGGAGGTGGTGCTGTAGCCCAAATCCAGCGCCAGGCGCACGAACAGGCGGTCGGTCAAAAAGAGGCCGACGCTGGGGCTCAAATCGACGCCCCAGACGTTGAGGGGACCGAGGGCGTCCTGGCCGGGGAAATGCTCGATCTGCAGCAGGCCGACGTTGGCGCCGAAGTGGGCCTGGCCGCGGCCGCCGAAGGCTTCCGGCACCACCACCGGCGCCACCAAAGGCGTGGAGACGGGCGCGGGGGTGGGGGAGGGCAGCGGATCGCCTGCAGCCTGGCTCGCCGCAGCGCAGAACCACATCCCCATGGCTGGGAAGAGCCAGTCCAGGCGAAAGTGAGAGCAGAGGGGCCAGCGGGCCCGGCAGCTTACCATCCCATCTTGGCTTTGATCTGCTGGCTCAAAAGCGTCGCCATGCTCATCTGGGTGGCGGGGTTGGGGTGATACTCGCAGCCCAGATCGCTGCCGGCGAGGGTCGACTGCGTCGGGAAGGTGACGAGGCTGGCTTGAGGATCGTCAAAGGCCTGCAGCACCTGAGCCAGCATGGTTTTGGCGGTGGCGAGCAAGCCGGAGCCGTCGCCAAAGGTCTGCCCGTCGGAAAGCATCGGCCCCAAACAGAGGAAAATGGGCGCCTTCGGGTAGGTCGCCCGCAGGGTCTGCAAAAAACTCACGTAGGCGGCGACGAAGTTGCTGGGCGGTGCGCTGGCTCCCCTGGTGCTAAAGTCGTTGGTGCCCAAGTTGATCACCACGACGTCCGGTTGACGGCTGGGTGCGTAGCGGAGGCTGAGGTCCAGCGGGTTTTGCTGCGTCCATAGCTGCGGCACCAGGCCAACGGTGGTGCCGTCGTTGTTGCGGGCGACGCCGCGGCCGGCGTAGGCGACCAGCGAGGGCTCGGCGTTGCAGGCCACGGCGGTCAGCCAACTGAAGGCCTTGGTGACGTTCTCGTTGCTGCCATTGGCCTCGCAGTCGACGAAGCTGCCATCCTGGGAGCTGCCGCTGGGTTTGCCGTCGACGCCGTAGCCGTTGCTGATCGAGTCGCCGATGAACTCGATCAGGCGCGTCGCGGGGGTGGCGGTGGGCAGCAGCGTGCCCGATGCGAGGGTCACGCCGCTAAACTGAGCGGTGCCATAGTTGGCCTCGTTGCGCTTGGTCAGCCGCAGGCTGTGGGTGCCGGCGCTCAGCTGCAGGGGGTAGTCGACTTTGCCGGGCACCACCTGCAAGAGGGTGGGGGCCCCGTCGTCGATGCTGAGGTCGAAGTACTGCACCTGGGCGTCGGGCGTGCTCAGCTTGAGGACGGCGCCGCTGCCGGAGAAGCG
>JBBSTS010000405.1:0-1510 GCA_038235675.1 Myxococcota bacterium
ACCAGGTTGCCGCCGGGGGCCGCCTCGGTGGGGGTCAAATTCTCGAAGTAAAGCTGATGCAGGTAGCTGCCGTTGAAGGCCACTGCCTCGCGCCGCTTGAGCTCGGAAAACTCGTTGTAGGAATAGTTGCCGCCGCCTGGCTCGGCGGTGGCGAGCTTCTCCTCGATCTCGTTGAGCTTCTTGACGTAGCCCTGGTAGAGGCCAAAGTGCGCCTTGAGCTGCGCCTCGCCAATGCCTTTGAGCTTGCCGACGAGGTGATCGAAATTTTTTGCCTGATGGGCCATGGGGGTCAATTCTCCAAACAAAATGCCAGTGTGTAGCGAAAATTTAGGCGCTTGGTCTGGGCATGTCAACGCGCGGGCGCCCCGACGGGAGGCGCTCGGCAAGCAGCGCCCGCAGCTCGGGGAGGTTTTGGCGCGTGGTGGCGCTGAGCACCATCCCCTTGAGCTTGACCTCCAGCGCCCGGGCCACCATCGGCTCGGCCAAGTCGAGCTTGTTGAGTACCAAAACCCGCGGCAGATGGCTCAGCTCGAGGCTCGCCAACGTCGCCTCCACCGCCGCCACCTTCGCCTCGCAATGCGGGTCGCTACAGTCCGCCACGTGCAGCAGTAGGTCGGCGCCGCGCAGCTCCTCCAAGGTGGCACGAAAGGCGTTGACCAAATCGTCGGGAAGGTCGCGCATGAAACCGACGGTGTCGGTGATCACCGCCTGGCGGCCCGGCGCCAGGTGCAGCCGGCGGCTGGTCGGGTCGAGGGTGGCAAACAGCTGGTCGGCCACCAGCGCGTCGCTGCCGGTCAAGGCGTTGAGCAAAGTCGACTTGCCGGCGTTGGTGTAGCCCACCACCCCGACCATCGGCTGATCCGTCTGCTGCCGGCGCGCGCGGCGCAGGCCGCGCTGGGCCGCGAGCTGATCGATCTGCTTCTCCAACCGGGCGATGCGCTCGCGCGCGCGGCGGCGGTTGATCTCCAGCTTGGTCTCGCCAGGGCCGCGGCCGCCGATGCCGCCGCTGAGGCGGGACAGGCCCGCATCCAGGTCGGTCAGCCGCGGCAGGGTGTATTTGAGCTGCGCCAGCTCCACCTGCAGCTTACCATCGCGGCTTTTGGCGTGCTGGGCAAAGATGTCGAGGATCAGCTGGGTGCGGTCGAGCACCCGCAGCTCGGCGACCCCCGCCACCGCGCGCGCCTGCGCCGGGGTCAGGTCGTGGTCGATGATCATCAGCGAGGCATCGGCGTCCAGCGCCATGAGCACCGCCTCCTCCAGCTTGCCGCTGCCGACCACGAAGCGGCTGTCCACCCGCTGGCGCAGCTGCACCAGGCGCTCGACGACGCTCACCCCGGCGGTGTCGGCAAGCTCGCAGATCTCCGCCATGCGCCACTGCGCCCCGGCAGCGTCGGGGTAGACGCCGACGACGATGGCGCGCTCGCGGCCGTCGTGGGCGGCGCGCGAGGCCGCCTGGCGCTGCAGCTGCTGCTCGGTGGCGCGCACCCAGTCGGCAAAATCGAGGCTCAGC
>JBBSTS010000406.1:0-1510 GCA_038235675.1 Myxococcota bacterium
ACCAGCCGCGGCGTGAAAAAAGTTAACAAAGCAAGCAGGCAGGGCATGGGTGCCTCCGTCGGGAATGAGGAAACGGCCGCCGACAGGCACAACGACCTGGTCCCGGACGGCGGCAGCCCGCTTGTGCCACAGGATCTCGACGGCGCAAAGGTGTCGTTGCCAAAACTGGGCGGCTGTGACATCCCGAAACCATCATGGCAGCCTCGCACCTTACGCCGCCAACGACTCGAGGCGGCTCGGATGAACCCCCGGCGGGGCCCGACGCGGCGGCGGAGGCCACGGGCGCCGTGGGGGCGGCGAGCAAGGACCAGGTAGGCCAGGGCGCCAATGCCGATGGCGACATTGCGGCCGCGGCGGGCTCTGACACCGACGACGAACTGCGGGCGGCGCTGCGCACGCTCGGCTACAAGGACTTTCGCGCCGGGCAGCGCGAGGCGATCCAGACGCTGCTCGACAAGCGGCGGCTGCTGCTGGTGGCGCCGACCGGCGGCGGCAAAAGCCTCTGCTACCAGCTGCCGGCGCTGCTGCTCTCTGGCACCACCATGGTGGTGTCGCCGCTGGTGGCGCTGATGCACGACCAGGTGGCGGCGCTGGAGGCGCGTGGGGTGGCGGCGACTTTCTTAGCCTCCACCCTCTCCGGTGCCGAGATCAAGCAGCGCATGGCACGCCTGCGCCAGGGGGCCTACAAGCTCATCTACGTCGCGCCCGAGCGGCTGGTGTTCGAGGGCTTTCGCGCCCTGATGCAGCAGCTCGAGGTGCCGCTGATCGCCATCGACGAGGCGCACTGCATCAGCGAGTGGGGGCACGACTTTCGCCCCGAATACATGAAGATCGGCGACTGGGTGCGCGAGGTGGCGCATACGCGGGTGCTCGCCTGCACCGCCACCGCCACCCCCGTCGTCCGCGACGAGATCCTCAACCGCCTGGGGCTCGGCGACGAGACGCCGCAGATCGTCCAGGGGTTTGCGCGCCCCAACCTCGCCCTGGCCGTCCAGGACGTCGCCACCGCCAAGGTGCGCCAGCTGCGCGTCGACGTCATGCTTGGCCAGGCCCTGGGCGACGCCGCGGCGCCGCGCGGCACCGCCATCGTCTACGCCCCCACCCGCAAGGCCACCGAAGAGGAGGCGCAACGGCTGGCGCAGGCCGGCTGGCGCGCTCAGGCCTACCACGCCGGCCTGCCCGGCGAGCGCCGCAGCCAGGTGCTCACCGACTTCATGGCCGACCAAGTCACCATCGTCGTCGCCACCAACGCCTTCGGCATGGGGATCGACCGCAGCGACGTGCGGGCGGTGATCCACCTGGGGCCGCCAGGTTCCATCGAGGCCTACTACCAAGAGGTCGGCCGTGCCGGCCGCGACGGCGAGCCTGCCTGGGGGCTGATGTTTACCTCCGCCCGCGACCTGCCGCAGCGCCGCAGCCTGCTGGACCGGCCCGCCTTCGACGGCAGCCGGCCGTCGCCCGCCATCGTCGAGCACAAGTGGAACCTGTTCTTGGAGCTGATGCGCTGGGG
>JBBSTS010000407.1:0-1509 GCA_038235675.1 Myxococcota bacterium
CTCGCCGATCATCGCCGCGGTGGCGACCGAAAAAGCCGCCCCCTCGCGCAACCGGTCGGCCACCGCACGGTCGAGATCGAGCTCGGCACGCACCTGCGGCGGCTCGCCGCCGACGGCGGCCGGTGGCTCGGCGGCCGCGTCGAGCAGGACCAAACGGCGAACCTGGCCGATTTTGACGCCGCTGAGGCGTACCGCGGCGCCAGGCTGCAAGGCGCCGGTGTAGGCGAAGTCGACCTGCACCGGCAGCCCGGGAGAAAGGCGCACGTGGCTCAGAAGCACGCCCATGGTGACCAGCACCGCCGCGGCGAGCAACACGAACGCGCCGACTTTTGCCTCGAGGTGGGCCGTTTTAGCCATGCGCAGGCGCTATCAGGGAGCCTTACGCCAAGGCAAGCGGCGGCCGCACGAAGGGCGCAATCACCGGGTCGTCGCTGGCGGCCAAAAAGGCTGCGGGGCTGCCGTCGAAGTAGACGCGGCCGCGATGCAAAAAGCTGACCCACGTCGCCACCTCGGCGGTGCTGCGCAAATCGTGGCTGACCACCACCTGGGTGGTCTGGCCATCGGCGGCAAGGGTGCGCATCAGCGCGTCGGTGCGGCGGGCAGAGACGGGATCGAGGCTGGTGGTGGGCTCGTCGTAAAGCAGCAGCCGGGGACGCAGGGCCAGGGCGCGGGCGATCGCCACGCGTTTTTGCAAACCGGCGCCCAAGTCGGCAACGCTGCGCGCCGCCAGATGCTCGGCCTGAACCTGCGTCAGGGCAGCGTGGGCGCGCGTCGCCGCCGCGGCAGCCGACAGGCCATCGCGCTGGCGCAGGGGCATGGCAACGTTCTGCAGCACGGTCAGCTCATCGAACAGGGCACTGTTTTGAAACACCAGCTGGCACTGCTGCCGCAGACGCCGCACGTCGGCGGGCCGAGCCAAATCGATGCGCGTGGCAAAAAAGTCCACGGTGCCGGTGTCGTAGGTGCACAGCCCCACCAGCCCCTTGACCAGCAGACTTTTGCCGGCGCCGCTGCGGCCGAGAATGAAATGGACCGCGCCGGCGCGCACCTGCAGGTCTATGCCGCGCAGAATGGGACGGTCGGCGAACTGTTTGGCAATGCCGCGCAGCCGCAGCGCCGTCGGCGGTAACTTCAGCTCCATGCGAAGGCCAGCAGGCTGACGACGAAATCAACCATCAACAGCGCCACCGAGGTGTGGATCACCGCACGCGTCGTGGCACTGCCTACCGCCTGGGCGCCGCTGCCGGCCTGCAGTCCGGCGCTGGCGCTGACCAGCGGCACGATGGCGCCAAACAGCAGCGTCTTGAGCAGCCCAAAGGCGAGGTCGGCCAAGCTGGTGTGCTCGAGGTTGAAAAAAGTGGACAGGGAGACCCCATAGCCCTGCACCGCCACCAGGGCCCCGGCTCCCCAAGCGGCGAGGCTGCCGAGCGCCACGGCCGGCAGCGCACCGAGCACCCCGCCCCAGACGCGCGGCGCCACCAGGGTGGGCACCGGCAGGGCGCCGCACAG
>JBBSTS010000408.1:0-1507 GCA_038235675.1 Myxococcota bacterium
CCCACCCCACCGCCCCCCCCGGAGCCGCCCGCTTCCTGGTCGGCCCGGGCGGGGGCGCCTGGGTACCCGCGGGCGCGCTCTGTGCTGGGGGGCTCGACGGGATTTTAGGCGCTGACGCTTTGGGCCAGAAACAATTCGTTGCGACATATGGGGGAGATGCGAACGCTCCTCAGTTACCACAAATTTTTCTGGCCCAAAGCTTCGAAGTCCGTGGAGGAGGGGAGGCAGGAGTTGCCATTATTGTCGCTGTTTAGGCTTTAAAGGTTTAGGATAATGCCAACATGGCTAAGAATGTCTCACCTCTGCTTCCTTCTACCGAGATGCGCTTGCAGCGGTTGGGGGAGCGGCTGCGGGCGGCGCGGCTGCGGCGACGGCTGCCGGCTGCCGGCTAAGCAGATGGCCGAGAGGGCTGGGATGGCGCCTATGACGCTGCGCAATGTAGAGCGGGGCCTGGCGGGGGTTACCCTAGGAGCCTACGCGGCGGTGCTGCAGGTTCTCGGGCTCGATGGCGACCTGAGCCTGCTGGCACAGGCCGACGAGCTGGGCCGTAGCCTGCAGGATGCGCGGATGCCTGGCCCTCGTAGACGAAAGAATGAGGGCTGATCCGTGGGGCGCGTGATTGAGGTCTATGCGGATTGGTTTGCGCCGCGGCCGCCGCAAGAGCTCTGGAAACGCATCGTATTTAACATGCTCGTCTCAAACGCCGACGACCATCTGCGCAACCATGGATTTCTGCTCATCCCTAATAAGGGCTGGCGCCTGTCTCCGGCCTACGACATCAATCCCGTGCCCACCGCGACGGGACTCACGCTCAACGTCACCGAAGCCGACAATGCCCTAGACTTGGACCTCGCCCGTGAGGTGGCATCCACCTTTCGTCTGTCGCCGCGCGAATCCAGTGCCATCATTGCCCAAATAAAAGCTGCCGTCGGGCGCTGGAAGCCGACAGCCGCGAAGGTAGGCATCTCAGCCCAAGCACAGAAGGCCATGGCTTCAGCCTTTCGCCTGGCGTCGACGTCTTAGGCGAAGCCTTAGCTGCCGGCGCGGACCAGGTCGCGGGCGATGACGACGCGCTGGATCTGCGAGGTGCCCTCGTAGATCTGCAGGAGCTTGGCGTCGCGCATCAGCTTTTCGACCACGAACTCCGTGGTGTAGCCGTAGCCGCCGAACACCTGCACCGCGTCGGTGGTGCACTGCATCGCCGCATCGGCGCCGAAGGCCTTGGCGCAGGCGCTGTGGACGCCGCGCAACTGGCCGCGGTCCACCTGTAGGGCCGCGTCTAAGCCCAGCAGGCGGGTGGCGCGGTAGCTGATCTCCATGTTGGAGATCAACGCCGAGACGGCCTGGTGGTCGATGAGCTTGGCGCCGAAGGTCTTGCGCTCGGTGGCGTACTGCAGCGACTCGTCGCGGGCGCGGCGGATGACGCCGTCGGCGGCCGCAGCGATCCACGGGCGGCTGCGGTCGAATGTGCGCATCGCCAATAAAAAGCCCTTGTTGCTCGGCGCCA
>JBBSTS010000409.1:0-1488 GCA_038235675.1 Myxococcota bacterium
GCGGGAGCGCCGCTGCAGGCGCGCCTGCAGCGCGGCCGGCTGCAGCTGCAGGAGCAGCAGGCCATGCTTGACCCTGAGCCGCCCCTGCCGTAGAGCGGCTGCAAGATGGACCGCCCCGATACGACCGCTCCCGTCGCCGCTGCCAAAGGAGCCCCCACCTTCGAGGACCTGGTGCAGCGCCTCGAGGGGATCGTCGGCAAGCTCGAGGGCGACGAGGTGCCCCTGGAGTCTGCCCTGGCCCTCTTCGAGGAGGGGATGGCCCTGGCCCAGCGCGGCAGCCAGCAGCTCGACGACGCCGAGCGGCGCCTGGAGGTCCTGCTGGCCGACGGCAAAGTTCAGCCCCTCGACCTAGACGCCGAGTAGCCCCCTCGCATGAAGCCCGCGCCGCGTCAGCGCGCCGACGTGCTGGTGCAGCACCAGGGCCTCGCCGACAGCCGCAGCCGTGCGCAGGCGTTGATCCTCGCCGGCGCCGTGCGCTGCGTGGACGGCGCGGTGGTGGACAAGGCCGGCAGTTTGTTGCCGGCGGACCAGCCGCTCGAGCTGCTGCGCCAGCCGCTCCCTTATGTCTCGCGCGGTGGCCTCAAGCTCGCCGCTGCCCTCGACGTCTTCGGCGCGCGCCACGGCCTGCAGGTGGAGGGCACTCTGTGCTTGGACGTCGGCGCCTCCACCGGCGGCTTTAGCGATTGCCTCCTACAACGCGGGGCCGCGCGGCTGTACGCGGTCGACGTCGGCACCAATCAACTTGCCTACCGCCTGCGCATCGACCCAAGGGTGATCGTCCGCGAGCGCCTCAACATTCGCCTCGCCAGCCGCACCGAGCTGCCGGAGCTGGCCGACGTCGCGGTGATCGACGTGTCTTTCATCTCCCTGCGCACGGTGCTGCCCCACGTGCTGCCCTTCGTGCGCCCCGGCGGCGCCCTCGTCGCCCTGGTCAAGCCGCAGTTCGAAGTCGGCCGCGCAGCGCTGGGGAAGGGGGGGATCGTTCGCGACCCGGCGAGCCAGGCGCAGGCGCTGCAGACCATCGTCGGCGTGGCCGTAGCCCTTGGCCTGCGCGACGTCGACAGCATCGACTCGCCCATCACCGGCCAAAAGGGCAACCGCGAGTACCTGCTCTTCGGTCGCTGCCCCCCCGCCAGCGAGTAAATTGCAGATGCGCCGCAGGCAGGCGACAGTAGCCTGAGATGAACAGCAGCACGGGCAAGCGGCACAGCCGCGGAAGGCGCGGGGCGAGCGATGCAGGTGTCGTGTAGCCACTGCGCTACCGTCTACCAGTTTGATGCGGCTGCCATTCCGGCGGCTGGCTACCAGGCCCAGTGCACCCACTGTCGCGGCCTGTTCTTCGTCCAGCCCGGCACCGCGCCGGCAGCCGAGAAACTCTCGGTGCATTGCCAAAACTGCGGCGCCATCTACCAGTTCCCCGCTGCGGACGTGCCGGCTGCCGGCTACGACGCCCAGTGCACCCGCTGTGAACACGTCTTTTTCGTCGCC
>JBBSTS010000410.1:0-1487 GCA_038235675.1 Myxococcota bacterium
AGCATCTACCGCTGGCGCGGCGCCGACATCGGCAACATCCTGCGCTTCGAGCAAGATTTTCCCGGCGCGACGGTGATCCGCCTGGAGCAAAACTATCGCTGCACGCCGACCATTGTGGATGCGGCCAACGGCGTCATCTCTCACAACACCACCCGCAAAGGCAAAACCCTCTTTGCCGAGGGTGGGCGCGGCGAGCGCATCCGCCTGCGCGTCTACGACAGCGAGCAGGAAGAAGGCACCGCCACCGCGGCGGCCATATTCGCGGCGCTAAAAGAGGGCATGCCAGCCAGCGAGGTGGGGGTGCTCTACCGCACCAACGCCCAGTCGCGCGCCCTCGAAGAGGGGCTGCGGCGGGCGCGGGTGCCCTACGTCATCTACGGCGGCGTGCGCTTTTACGACCGCCGCGAAATAAAAGACGCCCTCGCCTACCTGCGCCTGCTCGCCAACCCACGCTCGACCACCGATTTTTTGCGCATCATCAACGTCCCCGCTCGCGGCATCGGCAAGACCAGCGTTGAGAAAGTCACCGACTTGGCGGCGCAGGAGGCCCTCTCTTTGCTGCAGGCGGCCGACCGCTGTGCCGCCGGCCTGCGCGGCGGCGCCAAGCATGCCCTGCGCGGCTTTTGCGACATGCTGACGCGTTGGCAGGTGGAGCTGCAGCGTGGCGAGGGCCTCGGGCGGGTGGTGGAGCACGTCCTGCACGACTCGGGCTACTGGCCGATGTGGCGCAAAGAGAACACCGACGACGCCGCCGACCGTCTGGCCAACCTTAAGGAGCTGGTGGCGGCGGTCGACGAGCACGTCGTACGCAACCCGCAGGCGACCCTCAGCAGTTTTCTGGAAGACGTGGCGCTCATCCACGACACCGACGCCCTGCAGGCCGGCGGGGGCCAGGTGGCGATGATGACCCTGCACGCCGCCAAGGGGCTGGAGTTTGGCATGGTGGTGCTGCCGGGGCTGGAGGAGGGTTTGTTCCCCCACCAGCGCAGCCTCGACGAGCCCGCCAGCCTCGAAGAGGAGCGCCGGCTGTTCTACGTCGGCATCACCCGCGCCAAAAAGAAGCTGCTGCTCTCGGCGGCGCGGGTGCGCGGATCTTTTGGCGGCATCCCACAGCTCGGCGCGCTGTCGCGTTTTTTATCCGAGGTGCCGACACAGCTGCTCGACTTCGGCGGCCGCGACCCGAGCACCGGCGGCCTGATCGGCAACGACGACGGCGACTGCGTCGATGCGCGCCCCAGCGACGACGTCGAACTGATGGATCCGCCGCTGCCGGAGGAGGTCGCGCCGCAGCCGCCGCGCTCGCCGCTGCCGATCATCCGGCGGGAGAACGACCCGGCCACCTTCGCGGCGGGGACGGCGGTGCGCCACAACCTCTTTGGCCAGGGCAGCGTCTCCAGCGCCGAGCGCTCTGGCTCACGCCAGATCCTGACCATCCAGTTCGCCGCCCCCTGGGGCCGCAAAACGGTGCTGGCGCGCTTCATCGAGCG
>JBBSTS010000411.1:0-1461 GCA_038235675.1 Myxococcota bacterium
CGGCGTCGGCGGCGCCCCTGCGCGCGCCAGCGTCAGACGCACGCCGAGCAAAGGATAGCGCGGTGCGAGCAACGGCTGCCAGTGCGCCGGCGTCAGCACCAAAGACTGCGGCACCACCGCCGCCCGCAGGCCCAAGCTGGCGACATATCGCCGCGTCTGCGGTCGCGCTTGGTAATAAATTTGCCCCGAAATAAGAGCCAGCAAGCCGACGTATAGGGCCGAAATAACGGGGCGGCGCATCGTCAGGGGCACTAGCACGAAGGGAATTAGCAGGGCAAACGCCCCGCAGGCGACGTCAATTGACCCTTCTGCGGCAATCAACTAGACCCCGACTTCATGAAGACGCCCCTTGAGCCGCCCGAGGTCGAGGCCAGCACCGTTGCGCTCAGGCTTAGAGATGTAAGGAGGCGCCCATACTGGCTGTGCCTCGGCGCTTTGACATTGCTGGCGGCGATTATCTTTTTCGCCCGCAGCCCCTGGGCCCTGCTCGATCCCATGCCCTATGCCGAAGACGGCCTATGGGTGGGAGCGGGGCTGCGGCAGGGCTGGCTCAGCCTGTTGGTCAATGCCCGACCTGACTATTACGTCTCCTTCAACATCGCCCTGCTTTGGCTCGCCACGCAGCTGAGCCAGATCCTCAGCGGCAGCCCGCTGCTGCTGCTGCCGCAGGCACTCGGCACGGTAAGCTTCTTTGCCCAGGCCTGCCTCGTCGTCGTCGTCGTCGCCTCATTGCGGCGCGACATCGGCCGCACGGCGCAGGCGGTCCTCTTGAGCTGGTTGGTGCTGATGCCCTTTGGCCAGGGCCAGTTCGAAATCTTGGGGACCTGCCTGCAGATGGGCTTCTATCTGCCTCTGCTGGCCTGGGCTCTGATGATCCTGCGCAGCCGGCAACACGGCTGGCGGCGTGCAGCCGTCGAGCTTGTCCTGCTGGGATGTTTTTTCACCAACCCGCTGTGCATCGGCCTGTGCGGCCTCTGGCTGGGCTTGGAAATCGTCGACGCCTGGCGCCCGCGACAGCTGCTCAGGACCCAGGGCCTGCTGCTGGCCCTGGGTGTCGCGAGCGCCCTTATCGTTCTGCCGCACCTGCTGCAGATCGGTCGCTTGCCGGGATCTCTTTTGCCCGGCGCCTGGATGAAGATGGCGGTTGCCAGGCCGCTGCTCTTCCCGCTGTGGCCGCGCCACTACGGCCGCCTCACCGACGCCACCGCCTTACTCTACGGCGCGCTGTGGAGCAGCTGGGTGCTCTTCGCCTGGCGCGTGGCGCCCGCCGGAAGCCTGCGCAACGCCCTGCGCAACGCGGCATTGGGCCTGACGACCTTGTGCGCTGCCACCTTGGTGATGCGCCCCAACCTCAGCGTCTCTATGACCACCTTCGCCGATAGCGGCCCAGGGCGTTACTTTATGGGCTCCAACATGCTGACGATGGTCGTCACCCTGCTTGCCATCGAGGTCATGCGCCGC
>JBBSTS010000412.1:0-1437 GCA_038235675.1 Myxococcota bacterium
GCACCTGCAACCAGGCGCGGTAGGCGTCGCCGCTGCCCGTCAACAGCGTCAAGGTGGGCGGCGGCGGCGTGGTCGTCAGCTGCAGCGTGCGCAGGCGCTGGCGCCGCGCCACCAGCAGCGACAGGGTGCTGCCGGCGGCATGCGCGGCGAAGGCGGCGAGGCCGTCTCGTGCCGGCAGGCGCCGGCCGTCGACCGCCAGCAGCTCGTCTTCGACGTTGAGGCCGGCGTGCCAGGCCGGGCCGTCGCGCACCACCTCCTGGACCTGTAGGCGTCCGTCGCGCTCGCTGGCCCGCAGGCCGAGGGTGCTTGCCGTCAACGGCGGCGCACCCGCCGGAGGCAGCGGCGCTGGCGACGCCTGCAGGCCCAGCGCAGTCAGCGCTGGCTGCAGCCCCAGCGTCCCGGGCTGCTCCACTGCCGTGGCAAAAAAGGCGCTCAGATCGGCGCCATGCAGGCGACTGCACAGCGCCACCCACTGCGCCATGGTGTAGCCGCCGCCGGCCCCGGCAAACTGCGCGTGGGCCGCCCGCATCACCGCGTCGAGGCCGTCGGCCAGGCCGCCGGCGCGCAGCATGGCGTCCAGGGCGAAGGCCACGAGGCTGCCCTTGAGGTAGTAGCTCACCGTCGCGTTGTCGCTGTTGGCATCGCGGTGGTAGAATTTGATCCAGGCGTCGTAGGAGGCCTCTGAAAGCGCCTGATGGCTCTGGCCTGGGGTACGCTGCAGGCGAGCGATGTCTTTACTGAGGTGGGCGAGGTACTCCGCCTCGCTGGACAGCCCAGCGCGGCGCACCAGCAGGGTATCGTAGTAGGCGGTGAAGCCTTCGGCGACCCACAGCGTCGGCAGCGGCATCGGCGCCTCGTAGTCGAGGGCCTGCAGCTCACGCGGCCGCAGGCGTTTGACGTTGAATGCATGGAAGAACTCGTGGCTGCATAGCCCCAGCCAGCCGAGATAGCCGGAGCGGCTCTGTCCGGCGGCGGGATCGGCCATCAACACGGCGCAGTCGTGGTGCTCGAGGCCGCCGTAACTGCCGGTCAGCAGGTTGAAAAAGACGTAGCGGGCCATCGGCAGGCCGCCCCAAAACGCCGCATGGGTGGCGACGAGGGTGCCCAAGTCGGCAAGCGCCCGCTGCGCGTCCCAGCGCGCGTCGGCGCCCTCGGTGAGGACCTCGAAGGCGGTCTCGCCGACCTGCATCTGCTGCAGCTGGCCACTGCCAGCGTAGAGGGGCGCGTCGACCAGCGCGTCGTAGGAGGCCGCCAGGTAGGGGCCGCCGGCGTGGGCGGCGCCGCCGGCGACGCACGGCAAGGCGACAATGCAGCGCGCATAGGCATCGGGCAGCCGCACCTCGACCTGATGGGGCGCCCCTTGAGCCGCCGGCTGGGTGAAAAAGGTGGCCGCACCCACCACCAGGGCAAAATCGGCATCAACGAAGTTGGTGCGCA
>JBBSTS010000413.1:0-1434 GCA_038235675.1 Myxococcota bacterium
CCGCGAGGCCATCATGCGATTGGTCGGTGCGCTCCTTTCTGAGCAGAATGATGAATGGCAGGTCTGCCGGCGTTACATGCGGTTTTCAAAAGAGGAGCAAGCCGCACTTGACACGCCTCAGCTCGACGGGCAGGTAGAGAACGCTCAGGAAGTGTAGTTTCTGTGACGACGTGGGGCCTTCATACACCACCCAAATGGACATGACCCCCCTATTGATGGCACGAAAGACTTGAGCGTGATGGCCCCATAATGCGTGGCCTGCTATGTCGACGCGTTGGGGAGGCTCAAGGTGATCCTTTGCCTGCCCTCAGCGACCCGCTGGGGGGGCAGGTATGCCCCCAGCTTGTCGCCAAAGTCTTTGGTGCCGCCGCCTCGCGTGGCCGCCGCGGGCCTTGTGTGACGCGGCGTCCGGCAGGTACCCTGCGGGCGTGTTGCGCCGCCCCCTGCAGATTGCTGCCGCCCTGTTGGGCCTTTCGGTTTCAGCCTCGGCCTGTGCCCTGGGCTATTTTCGCCCGCTGCCGGTGCCGATGAGCAACCGCGACTCGCCCGTGGCGATCGCCGACGACTTTTGGGAGGTGCAGCTGGCGCGCTCGCCGCTGCTGGCGACGCGGCTGGGCGATCGCCGCTTCGATGCGGTGCTGCCGGACCTCGGCGGCCTGGCGCGGCGCGAGGTGGCGCACAAGCACCTCGACCTGCTGCGCCGCCTGCAGGACCTCAATCCTGGCCAGCTGGCGCCGTCGGCCTGGCGCACGGCGCGCTTTTTGGCCCACCTACTGGGACAAGAAGAGGAGGTGGCCGCCTGTCGGCTGCCGCTGTGGCAGCTGTCGCCCTTTGACGGCCTGCACACCCAGCTCATCGAGCTGGGCGAGGTGCAGGTGGTCGACTCCAGCGCCGCCGCCACCGCCTACGTCACCCGCCTCGGCGGCGTGCCCAGCCTGCTCGAACAGCAGCAGGCCAACCTGCGCGACGGCATCAAAGAAGGGTGGGTGGCGCCGCGCCTGCTGGTGCAGCGGGTGATCGACCAGCTGCTGCGGCTAGAGGCGCCCGCCGGTGCCGGCGCCCTGGACGCGGCGCTGCTGCAGCCGGTGCAGGCGGCGACGGGGCTGAGCACCGGCGACGCCCAGAGCCTGCACGACGACGTCTGCGCCGCCCTGCGCGACTCGGTGCGGCCGGCGCTGCGCGCCCATCGCCTCTTCTTGGAACAGAGCCTGCGGCCGGCAGCGCGCGACAGCTTGAGCCTTTCGGCCCAGCCAGGCGGCGAGGCCTGCTACCGCCAGCTCTTCAGCGCCGCCGGCGCCGCGCCCTCGACCCCAGCGCAGATCCACGATGCGGCGCAGGAGGAGCTCGAGCGCCAGCATGAGGCGATGCTCGAGCTGGCCCAGGCGCAGGGGTTCACCTCCGTCGAGCCCTACCAGGCGTTTTTGCGCCACGCCA
>JBBSTS010000414.1:0-1433 GCA_038235675.1 Myxococcota bacterium
AGCGGGTGGTGTGGCTCAGCTGCCTGTCGACCGGCGTCTTTTTGCTCGGGCAGTCGCCGGCGGTGGCGCGCACCGTCGGCTTCGCCGGCCAGGTGGGGGCACTGTTGGCGACCTCCGTTCTCACCGGCGTCGCCCGTGCCTTCGCCCAGCCCTCCGTCTACGCCACGGTGCCGCGTTTGGTGCCACGCGCGCAGCTCGGCGCCGCGACCGCGCGCATGGCCGCCGCCATGCAGGTGGCGCGCATCCTTGGCCCCGCCATCGGTGGCCTGTTGCATGCGGCGGTGGGGCTGCCGCCCACCGCCGGCTGCAGCCTGCTGTTGCTGCTGGCCGCCGCCGGCCTGCTGGCCGACATGCCCAAGCTGGCGCAGGCTCCCGGCACCCTGCAGGCCTTCAGCTGGGGCGATTTTTTGGCCGGCGGGCGCTTTGTCTTCGGCCAGCCGGTGCTTTGCTCGGCGCTGTTTTTGGACATGCTGTCGGTGCTCTTTGGCGGCGTGACGGCGCTGTTGCCGGTCTACGCCGACGAGGTGCTGCACATCGGCAGCCAGGGCCTGGGGCTGCTGCGCGCCGCCCCGGCAGTGGGGGCGGCGCTCGGCAGTGCGGCGCTGGCCTACGTCCATCTGGGGGCGCGCGCCGGCTCGGCGCTGCTGGCCGCCGTCGCCGGCTTCGGTGCCTGCATGGTCGTCTTTGGTCTGAGCACCTCGCTGCCTTTGTCGACTGCGGTGCTGGTGCTTTCCGGTGCCCTCGACAGCGTCAGCGTCGTCATCCGCTCCTCGGTGGTGCAGATGATGTCGCCGCCGACGCTGCGCGGCCGCATCGCCGCGGTCAACGCCATGTTTATTGGCTCCTCCAACGAGCTGGGCGAGCTGGAATCCGGCCTGGCTGCCAAAGCCTTTGGCACCGTGCCGGCGGTGGTGGGCGGCGGCGTCGCCTGCTTGCTCGTCGTCTTCGGCATGGGCCTCGGGGTGCGGTCTTTGCGTCGGCTCGACCTCAGTGAGAAAGCACACGATGGACTGTCGGCTTAAAATTGCCCCGCCTGTGGGGATGAAAAAACTGTTGATGCACACCTGCTGCGCCCCCTGCTCGGGCGAGGTGATGGAGGCGCTGATCTATGCCGGGGTGCGCTATGCGTTATTTTTCTACAACCCAAACATTCATCCGCGCAAAGAGTACGACCTGCGCAAGTCAGAAAACGTTCGGTTTGCGCAGAAGCACGCCATAGACTTCATCGATGCGGACTACGATTCGGACGCCTGGTTCGCCCGCGCCCGCGGCATGGAGCACGAGCCCGAGCGCGGCATCCGCTGCACGATGTGCTTCGACATGCGCTTTGCGCGCACGGCACTGTACGCGCACGAAAATGGCTTCGACACCATCACCTCGTGTTTGGGGATCTCGCGCTGGAAAGATATGCAGCAGATAAACGCCGCCGGGCA
>JBBSTS010000415.1:0-1428 GCA_038235675.1 Myxococcota bacterium
CAGGTCGAAGAGCTTGTGCGGCGCGCTGGCGAGCAGCACGTTCGGCCAGCCGGGGGCGTAGCTTGCACCGACACAGAGGGCGGCAGCATGGTGGCCGCTGGCACGGTGGCCGCGGCGCGGGCGCGCGCGGCTGCGCCCTGGTGGCCGCGGTGGACTATGGGCCACGTGGCGGGCGAGGTCCGCCGCAAAATGCAGCCAGGCCTGCCGCCCCGCCTGCGCACCGAGCGACACCGCATACGCTGCCTGCTGCAGGCTGTCGGCAAGGCGACTGGCGCTGCCGAGGGCGGCGGCGCGCACGGTCGCCGCGGCGCTCGCCACCGCCAGGGCCAAATCGGGATGGGTGGGCGCCTGCCGTACGTGGGTCGCCGCCACCGCCGTGGGGCCGGCGAAGGCTGCCGCCGCCCGTCGACCGGCGTTTACGGTGGCAGAAGATTTATTCACAAGAGAAGGTCGCGTTGCCATTCCGAGGGCTCCGGTCTTTCGCAAGATGACTTTAGCGAATAAAGAAAAGCGAGGTGTGGCGGGCCTGCATCCCTTAGTCGATAAAGGCTTTAAACGCACCGGTCAATGGATTCTGGCGGGCTCAGGTTGTTTTTGTCGAGCTTATTCTTATCTTCACTTCTCAGTTCGCTTGGTATTTTTAGTATTAATCAGTCTTCATTAAACAAGTTAAAATTCTTCTTTAAGGCGACTTAACCTTCGTCGCGGGCCGTGTTACACCAGAGGTCGCATGGGCAAACAAAAAACATACGACGTGGACCTTCTGGTGTTGGGCGCTGGCAGCGGCGGCCTGGCCGCTGCCAAACGTGCTGCCGCTTTGGGGGCGCAGGTCGCCATCGTCGAGGCCGATCGGGTCGGCGGCACCTGCGTGATCCGCGGCTGCGTCCCCAAAAAGCTGATGGTGCTGGCGGCGGGGCTAGGGAAGCAGCGTGAACTGGCGGTCGACTTCGGTTGGCCGGCGGCCACCGGCGCCTTCAACTGGAGCAAGCTCTGCCAGGTGCGCAATCAGATCGTCGCCAACCTCGAGGTCGCCCACCAGCGCCACCTGCGCGACGCGGGCGTCCGCCTGCTCTGCGCCCAGGGGCACTTCGTCGATCCACACACCGTGGCGCTGCGACCCGTGCACGGCGGTCGGCCCGGCACGCAGGGTGCGGCCGCCGACCTGCCGGCGCAGATCCACGCCCGCCATATCCTCATCGCCACCGGCTCGACGCCGGTCATGCCCACCTTGCCTGGTGCCGAGTTGGCGCTGCAGAGCCAGCACTTCTTCGCCCTGTCGCAGCTCCCCCGCCGTGCCATCTTGGTGGGGGGCGGCTACGTGGCGGTCGAATTTGCCGGCATCCTGGCGGCGCTGGGCTGCCAGACGACCCTGGTGGTGCGCCGTACCTTGCTGCGCCCCTTCGACGCCGACCTGGTGGACAGCCTGCG
>JBBSTS010000416.1:0-1425 GCA_038235675.1 Myxococcota bacterium
GCCCCCTGCTGCTTCCCCGCCTGTTGCCGGCCCGTCGACGTTGCCCGTCGGTGAGCTGCTGGCGCAGGCGGAGGCCCAGGGCTTCACCCTGCGCCCCGTCCAGTCCCTCCGGGTCGCGGTGGCGCCGGCGCCCGCCAGCAGCTGGCGTGGCCGCCCTGTCGCCTTGCTCGCCGGCGGCGACAACCCTTGGCAGGCGCCGCTGGCCGAGGCCCTCACCCGCGCCGGCGCTCACCTGCAGGTGGTCACCAAGCCCTTGAGCGAGGCGCCGTTGGACCGGGCAGAGTGGGTGCTCTGCTGCCTGGGACCGCTGCCGGGCCCAGCGGTATCTGAGTGTTTGGCGGCGGCCTTCGCCGTCGCGCAGCGCTGTTTTCTGACTGCCGCCGCGCCCACGGCGCCGCGGCGCCTGCTGTATCTCTGCACCAGCCCCGCGGCCCCCGCCGACGACGGGACCGCGCTGCTTTTTGGCGCCCTCGACGGCCTGGCGAAGAGCCTGACGCAGGAGTTCGCCGGCGCCCGCGCGGCGGTGCTCTATCAGCAGGGCGGCGATCCGGCCGCCGTCGCTGAGCACCTCGTGCAGGTGCTTGGCCAGCAGGCCGAAGGTGAGCTTCCCGCCACCCTGCAGCGGCAGGCGCAGCAGCCCTGGCAGACTCTGGGCACCGCCTCTCCCCTCGCAGCGCTGTCGTCGCAGCCGTTGGCGGCGCACAGCCGCGTCGTCGTCACCGGCGGTGGCCGCGGCGTTACCTTCGAGTTGGTGCGTCACCTGGCACGGCAACGCCCTCTGCGCCTGCTCGTCGTCGGCCGCACCGCTGCGGTGGATCCAGCCGACAGCCCCCTCTGCGGCCTGAGCCCCGAGGCACAAAAAGAGTGGGCCAGGCTGCAGCTGCGCCAGGCTGGTGTGTCGCCCAGCCCGCACAGCGTGCGCCAGCAGATCGAGCGCCTACGCGGCGCCGAACAGGTGCACGCCAACCTGCAGTCGCTTTGGCAGCTGGGTGCCGAGGTGGAGTTTGTCGCCTGTGACGTCGGCAATGCCGCCGCTGCCCAGGCCGCTTTGCCCGCCGCCCTCGGACGCCTCGGCGTCGTCGATCTGCTCCTGCATGGCGCCGGCAGCGAGGAGAGCCGGCCACTGGCGCAAAAAGACAGCGCCGCCCTGCGCCGCACCTTTGCCCCCAAGGGCGCCGCGCTGCCGCTACTATGGGCCCTCTGCCAGCCGCGCCGCACGGTCGTTTTGGGCTCCATCGCCGGCCACTACGGCAACGCCCATCAGGTGGACTACGCGGCCGCCAACGCCTACGTCGGCGCCCTGGCGCGGCAGACCCCCGCGACCTTATGCATCGATTTCACCGCCTGGGGCGAGGTGGGCATGGCAACGCGCGGCTCCACCGCGCAGGTGCTCACCCCAGCTGGCGTGGCGCTGCTGCCGACGGC
>JBBSTS010000417.1:0-1409 GCA_038235675.1 Myxococcota bacterium
CAGGCCTGCCTGCGATCAGGAGAGCTGGCGCGCTTGCCGAGCTCGACGAAGCAGTCCGCCAACGACTGCACGACGCCCACCAGCTTGGCAAAATCGTCGACCACGGCCTGCGAGGCGTGCAGCCGGCCGCGCAGATAATTCTCTACCTCCTGGTGGCGCTCGGCCAGGTGGTCGGCCTCGACCTCCGCCCAAAAGAAGGCTTCGCGCACCGCCTCGGTGGTGCCCACGCCGGTGAGGGTGCCGTGAGCGTCGCGCACCACTGGCACCACCCCGTGGAGGGCGCGGTAAGTTTTGAGGCCCAAGAAATCGAGGCCCTGCTTGGCGACGGAATAGATGAAGCGCTGGTCGCGCAGGCAGGCGATCAAGACCCCACGCCGGCCGCTGGGGTCGGGGGAAAGGCGCAGCTGGACGCTGACCTGGTCTGAGGGCCGCACCAGCGTCCCGGCTAGCAGCTGCTCGATGTCCGGCAGCAGCTCGTGCGGCGGGTGGCGCTCGAGGTAGCGGCCGTCGAGGCTGCGGGAGATGAAGCGCGCGAAGAGGCGGAAGAGGTCGCCCTGCGTGGCCATCATCTTGGGCTCGTAGCTGTCGATGGTGGAAACGAAGGCTTCGACGCGGTCGGCGTTCTGAGGGCCTAAATCTTTCATTTTTTTACCAACTCTTTTTGAACGGAGCAGACCATGCCGAAGCGGGTGATTGCCTACGGGTTTAGCACCTTTTGCAGCTGCTGACGAATTTGCGCCAGGGCCTGCGGCACCCGCTCCGGCAAAGTGCCCCCCGCCTGGGCGAACTCGGCCTTGCCGCCGCCGCGGCCGCCGACTATCTGCGCCGCTGCGCGGATGAGGCTTCCAGCCTGCAGGCGGTCGGTGAGGGCGGCCGCGACGCACACCAACAAGGTGACCTTGCCGCCCTGGACCGCCGCCAGGGCGATCACGCCGTCGCCCAGGCGTTGGCGCAACTCGTCGCTCAGGGGGCGCAGGTCGGCGGCGGGCCGATCGGCGATGAGGGCGCAGAGCAGCGGCACCTCACCGACCTGCTCGGCCTGCGACAGAAGCGCCGTGGCCAGCGCTGCCAACTGCTGCTGGCTGTGCGCCTCCGCGCCTTGCTGGCGGGCGCGGCGCGTCGCCGACGCCGCCAAGATCGCCTGCAGCACGGCGGCCTCCGGCCAGTCTGCGTAGGGCTCGACGCAGGTGGCCTGGTCGTTTTCTTTCGCCTGGCTCAGGGCCAACACGGCGCCCCACACATCGCGCAGGCGGTGGCCCAAGTCGGCGCCGAAGGTGGCGGGCAGCAGCGCAGCCGGCGCCGCCGTGGCCGCGGCCGCGGCCGCTTCGGGCGGCGCCAGGCGCGCCAGCCAGTCGAGTGCCGCCTGCTCGTCGGCGGCCACCGGCGCCGCGTCGTCGGCCGCCGGCGGC
>JBBSTS010000418.1:0-1405 GCA_038235675.1 Myxococcota bacterium
ATTAATTCTATGGATTCCATGCCGTCCGACAGCTGCACATGCAGGGTGCTGGCTTGGCTTACAACCTGGCCTGCGCCGTCGTAGAGCACGCCGATCATGTGGCCGGGGCCCTCGCCAATGAAGGCCTTGCGGTAGGTGGCGTCGCGCCAGCTGATCGCGATGCTGCCGTCGGCCTGGGCCTGGGCCCGCAAGCCCAGCGCGGCGGCGTCGGGTGCTTGGCGCTGCTGGCGCACCTGCTGCTCCGCGGCAGGACTGCGGCGCAGGGCGACGTCGTCCTGTTGCGGCTGGCCGAAGAGCCATTGGGAAACCAAGACGTCCTCTGCCAGCGGCACCGAGATCACGAACGGCTGCTCGGCGAAAACTGGCGGCGGCTGGCCGGGGCTGCCGCGCGCCTCGATGACGGTGGGCGAGAAGGCGACGCTGAAGAGCACCTCGCCGTCGGCGTCGAGGCCGCTTAGGCGATAGGGGCCCAGCGGCGGGGTGATGTCCATGCCCATCGCACGCACGGCGTGGTCGACGACGATGTTGCCGTCGAGCACCCAGCCGCTGATCATCAGGTGGGGGCTGGGGGGCAGGGCGCCGCCGCGGGTGGCCAGGCGCGCCGCCAGGCGTGCCTGGGCCGCCTGGTAGCGCACGGCCTGCTCGTAGGTGTGGTCGCTGAACCATATCTCATCGCAGTAGCTCATGATGTCCTGCACCGTCGGCGGCACCAGCTGGCTGCCCGGCTGCGAGGGGGTGACGTTGACCGCCTGGGCGACGTTGAGGCCCCAGTTGCCAATCTGCGCGTTGGCGTGCGCTGCGTCGGTGGGCCAATTGGGGTCGACGCCGGCAGGATTGCCGCAGGGGGTGTGGTAAAGGGAGAAGCCGTGCCCCTCCTCGTGGGCGATGCTCTGCTGCGCCCAGGCCATGTCGAGATAAGAGTCGTCCTCGGCCAGGCCGGTGCGGCCGGGGCGGGTGTGGATGCCGCAGACGCCGCCCCCATAGGGCAGCTTGGCGATGCCAAACCAGTAGGCGTTGGGGCCGTTGGCGTCGGCGTACTGAGCGGTGCGAATGTCGTTGAGGGTGGCGCCCCAGTTGGTGCCGTCGGCGCCGAGGATGCGGTTGCTGGTAAAGACCCCTGGCCGCAGGCTGATGGAGTAGGGCCCTATGGGCAGGGACTTGAGGGCGAGGTCGTAGTACTGCAGCAGGTTGCGGGCGTTGACGTTGCCGACCTGCGCGGTACCGCCGCCCGGGTTGGGGGTGGAGAGGGCCACGGCCACGGCGTTGTAGGGGATGACGTCGACGATGGGCAGCGCCTGGACGTTGCCATCGGCGGGAAAGCTGCCCCGGGCAGCGCCGGGCACTTTCTGTGCCGGGTCGACGTTGATCTGTAGGCCCACCCCCGGCGTCAGCAGCTTGCCGTCCA
>JBBSTS010000419.1:0-1396 GCA_038235675.1 Myxococcota bacterium
AGTGGTCGCGGCCGCGCCCCTTGCCTAGGTCGTGCAACAGGGCCGCCAAAGCCAGCACCTGCGGCCGCTGCACCTGCGCCGCGACTGCCACCGCGGCCGCACGGTGGGGCGGCGCCTCGCCGTCGGCAGGGTCCGCCGGCGCCGCCGCCAACAGCTGTAGGATACAGCGGGCGCAGGCCACCAGGTGCGCGTCGACGGTGTGGACGTGGTAGAGGTCGCGCTGGGTGAGGCCGCGCACGTGGGCAAAATCGGGCAGCAAGGCGGGCAACAGGTCGAGCTCGAAAAGCAACAGCAGCGCCGCGCCCTGGTCGGCCACAAAAGACAGCAGCTCCGTGGCCACCACTGCCAGAGGCGCCGGCAGCGGCGCCCGCGCCTGCTCCATGAGGCGGCCCGCAGCGCCGCAGAGCCGCTCGCGCGTCTTGGCATGCACCCCCAGGCGATGGCGCTGCGCCGCCCGCAACAGCTGCACCACCGTCGCCAGCTCAAGGGGCGCGCCGGCCTCGGCCTCGCTCGGCAGCGTCAGCCGACCGTGCAGCAGCGCAAAACCGTCGACCTGCTTGCGGCGCCCGCGCGCCGGCCGACCGACCTGCTCGACGGTGCTCTCAAGGATGCGGCCGGCGGCCCCGCGCACCTGCGTGGCGTGGACGTAGAACAAGTTCAGCAGGTGGTCGCCCGGCAGGCGTCCGCCGGCGCCGGAGCCCATGCCCAAGAACGTCGCCACCTCGTCCTGCAGCTCGAAGCGCAGCTGGTCCTGACGCTTGTTGCAGACCGCGTGCAGGGCCAGCCGCACCGCCAAGATGGCGGCGTGGCCGTCGCGCAGCAGCTGCAGATCATAGGCGCTCACCAGCCCCAGGCGGCGCAGGTCGGCCCAGCTCTTAATGTCGAAGAGACTGCGGCACAGCCACCATAGGTGGTGCAACTCGCGCAGGCCGCCAGGGCCCTGCTTGATGTCGGGCTGCAGCTCGAAGACGAAGCCCTGGCTGCCTTGCTGGGCCCACCGCTGCGCCGCTTCGATGGCCTGGCGTCGGCAGGCGGAACTGCGCCGCGCCGCCTGCAGCTGCCGCGAAAGCTCGAGGTAGAGCGGCGGTGCCCCACCCAGCAGCCGCATGTCGAGGGCGGCGGTGCGCACCGTCGCGTCGGTGCGCACCAGCTGGGCAAACTGCGCCGGGCTGCGGACGGCGTGGCCCACCGTCAGGCCGGCGTCCCACAGGGGGTAGAGCAGGCTTTGGACCAGCGACGCGAGCCTCGGGTCGTCGGGCTGCGGGCTGATCAGGGCCAAATCGAGGTCGGAGTAGGGCGCCATCTCGCGCCGTCCGAGGCCGCCCAGGCCGACCAGGGCCACCGGCGGCAGGGTGAGGTGGGCAACGGTCCGCTGCGCCTGGGCGACACCGAAAAG
>JBBSTS010000420.1:0-1379 GCA_038235675.1 Myxococcota bacterium
CCCTGCGGTTGTTTATGCGCGAGTACGAAATTTAAACGTTCACTTAGGAGGTTTTTTCCTGCAGCTTACAGCAGGGCCCGCAGCCGCTCAGGGACCTGTTGTTGGCGGGCTCTGGTGGCCAGGTGCAGCAGGGGCGGGCTGCGGTCGCGCAAAAAAATCAGGTGGGTGCGGACGTCGCCATCGAGGCCGCCCTGCTGATGGGCGGCCCAGGCGTAAGCGTCCAGTTGGACCAGATAGCCAGGCAGCGCTGCCACGCTGCGGTGGGCGTACTTGAAGTCCACCACCTCGACCTGCGCGCCGGTCCACAGCAACAGGTCCATTTGGCCGCGCAAAAGTAGGTGGTGGGGCGGCGCCGGACAGCGACAGACGAAGGGCCACTCATGGCGACGCTGCGTCGGCGGCATCTGGCGGATCTGGGTGCCTAGCGGTGAGGCGAGAAAATAAGTGAGGTCGGCGGCCAACTCGGCGAGGTCGGTGGTCGCCGGCGGCGCCAGGCGCCGCAGCGCCGCGGCGACGAAGGCCGCCGGATCTTCGGCCTCTTGCTCGGCCAGCAGCGCCAGCACGGCGTGCGCCAGCTCGCCGCGCTGGCGGCGCGCGGCGTCCTGCTGCAGCGCCGTCACCGCGTCTACCGTGCGCGCCACCGCGGTGCTGCGGCCGTTATCCGGGCCGGCAAGGGCGGCAAGGGTCGCTGCCGCCATGGGCGCAACAGGCTGGTCGGCGGCGGCAGGCGGCACCGGCGGCGGCGGCGCACCGCCTTGCGCCTGCTCGGCCGCCGTCGCCACCTGCGTGACGCTGAAGGTGGCCAAGCAGCCGGCAGGCAGCGGCACCGGGCTGGCTGCGCACCGCAGCGACAGGTCGGCGGGCGGTGGTGTCGCCGGGATGGCGGCGGCATCGCGCGGCGTGGGCGCAGGTGCCGCGACCGACGACGTCACCCGTCGCTGCTGCAGACAGCCGGCGGCCAGCGCGCCGGCCACCCACGGACCCACCAGCCGACCGAATTGGCCGCCCAGCGCCACGGGCTCCTTGTTCGGCGCCTGCACCGGCGCCATGAACCACACCTGCTTCTCGGCGCGGGTGATGGCCACGTAGAGCAGGCGGCGTTGTTCGGCCGCGGCGCCCTCTGCCTGCGCCGCCGTCGCGGCGGCGTAGGCCAGCCCCTGAGGACAGCGCGGCGGCGAGCCGGTACGCAGCTGCGGCCGCAGGGCGATGCCGTGCTCGGCGTGGTAGAGCAAGCTGGGAGAGTCGTTGTTGCCGCGGCGGTCGAGGCCGGCGCAGACCACCACCGGATACTGCAGCCCCTTGCTCTGATGGACGCTGCTGAGGGTGACGTAGTTGCGCTGCGCCGGCGCCACCGGCTGGGGCAGGCGTTCGGCTCGGCG
>JBBSTS010000421.1:0-1379 GCA_038235675.1 Myxococcota bacterium
AGCGGCCGGGGGCCGCTCGCTGGGGGGCTGGCTTGGCGGCTTCTGCGGGTCGAGGACGCGCACGTGTGTCGCGGGAGGATGGTGCTGTGGGTCGACGTTGATCGTGCTGTCGACGATGAAGCGCGGCCGACGTTTGACCTCCTCGAAAATCTTGCTGATGTACTCGGCCAAAAAGGCCAGGCTCAGCAGCTGCACGGCGCCTAAAAACAGGCAGACGATGAGGATGGTGCTGATCCCCCACGGTAGCTCGGGGCGGCGAATGCGGTCGACGATTTGGTAAACCATGCTGAGGATCGCCAGCGCCCCCACTCCCATGGCGGTGGCGGAGATGAGCTCCAGCGGCACGTAGGTGAACGAAAAGATCGCCTTGCGCGCCCAACGCAGGTTGGCCACCAAATTGTTGGTGGAGCGGCCAAAAGGGCGCTCGGGACGAAAGTAGGGGACGCCCGCCTGACGAAAGCCGACCCAGGCGCGCAGGCCGCGCACGAAGCGGTCGCGCTCCGGCAGGGTATTGAGCACCGTCACCACCCGGCGGTCCAGCAACGAGAAGTCGCCCGCGTCCGCCGGGATGCGCACGTAGGCCAGCTTGCCGAACAGGCGGTAAAACGCCTTGTAAGGCAGCTCGGTCAAGTAGCGCATCTGCCGCGCAGTGCGCACGCCATAGACCACGTCGTAGCCGCGCCGCCACTTGGCGACGAACTTCTCGATCAGCTCGGGGGGATCTTGCAAATCGCCGTCGAGCAGCACGCAGGCGTCGCCGCGCGCCACCAGCATGCCGCTGGTGAAGGCGCTCTGGCTGCCGAAGTTGCGGCTGTGGGTGACGACCTTGATGCGCACGTCGGCGGCGGCCAGGGCGTGCAGGACCTGCTGCGCGTCGTCGGGACTGGCGTCGTTGACGAAGATGAGTTCGTGCTGGCAGCCCAGGCGCGCAAAGGTCTGCTGCAGACGCTGCACCATGGTGGGGATCGCCGGCGCATCGCGGTAGCAGGCAACGATGGCGCTGATGCACACCTCGGCGATGGCCTTCATGTGGCCGCCAAAAGGGCGTCGACCTCGACACGAAGCTGCGCCGGCGCCAGGCCCGCCTGCGTCAGGTGGAAGCGGCTGCTGCCGTAGCGCATGCCGGCGGCGTAATGGGCGCAGGCGACGCGCAGGTGGCGCACCGGCGGCAACAACGTGCGCAGCGTCTCGGTGAGGCTACCGGCGGCGTAGTGCTCGTCCACCAGCAACAGGCGCTGGGTGCGCGCGAGGCTCTGGCGTAAGGGGCCCTCGGCAGCGAGGTCGAAAGGAAAGCGCGCCAAACCGAAGATCTGCAGGGTGCCCGGCGGCAACAGCTCGCCGAGCGCCAGCGCCAGCTGCGTCGCCTGGCCGACGGCGAC
>JBBSTS010000422.1:0-1357 GCA_038235675.1 Myxococcota bacterium
CCACTGGAGGCGCTGCGCCAGGACCTCAGCTGGTTTGAGCGCAGCGGTCTGGCGGGGGTCGAGCTGCAGGCCGCCGACGGCAACCTGCGCTTCGGTTCGCTGCAGCTGCGCTACGACCACGCACAGGCCGACCACTTCGATTTGCGCTACGAGCCCGGCACCTTTACCCAGGCGTCGCCGCAGATCAACGATGCGCTGGTGGAGGCGGTGGTCACCGCCGCGGCGCCGCAGTCCTCACCGCGCATCCTCGAGCTGCACGCCGGCATCGGCAACTTCACCGTGCCGCTGGCGCGCGCCGGCGCGCAGGTGGACGCAGTGGAGATCTATCGTCCCAGCGCCCTGCTCTGTCAGCGCAACGCCCATGCGCCGGGCCTGCGGGTGCGCAGCCTGGCCATGGCGGACGTCCAGGCGGTGGCCAAGGCGGGCAGCTACGACGTGTTGCTCGCCGACCCGCCGCGCCGCGGGATGCTGCCGGTGGTGCGCAAGCTTCTGGCGCTGTCGCAGCTGCCGGCGCGGCTGCTCTACGTCTCCTGCGACCCTGCCACCCTGGCGCGCGACGCCCGCCTGCTCGCCGGGCCCGAGGGGCCTTACGCCCTGCAGGGGGTGGCCCTCTTCGACATGTTCGCCCAGACGCCCCACGTCGAGACGCTGGCGGTGTTCAACCGGCGTTAGAGCGCATTGCGTCTAGCCGGGCCAGGTCGCGCCCACGCCGAGGCGGGCGCGCGCCCGCGCCAGCAGCGCGGCGGTGTCGCGGCGCTGCCGCACCCTTTGGCGCAGGCCGTCGACGAAGGCGGGATGCTGCGCCTGCATCGTGGCGAGGGCCTGGTGCAGCTGCGGGTCGTCGAGGTGGCGGCAGAAGGCGTCGGTGGCGGCAAAGCGGGCGCCCCAGCGCGGGTAGGTGCGGTCAAGCTGCGCCTGCGCGGCCACGGGGTCGTCGGCCATCAGCAGGCCCGAGGTCTGCTCGCCGAGCTCGCGCTCGAGGCTGGCTAGGCCAGCGATGCACCAGGCCCTGGCCCACTGCAGCTGCTGGCGGCTGATCCAGCTGGAGGGCGCCTGCGGCAGCGGCAGCCCCGGTCGGGGACCGTAGAGCTGCCATAAAAAGCTGCCAAAAACGGCGACGGTGCTGCAGAAGCCTAGCGTCAGGGTGCCCCAGCGGCGCAGGCGAAATCGCATCATTCTTCCTTCTAGCAGGCGCCGTCAGGTGGCGCCAAGCCTTGCACCCGGCGCAGGTTTCTCGGTACGTGACGAAAAAGGCATCCGTCCGCCACCTTGGCCTTTTTAGGAGCCCCCGTATGGCCCGGCATTCAATCGTCGATTTGTTGATGGAGGCTGCTCGCGACACGCCCCAGCGCACCGC
>JBBSTS010000423.1:0-1356 GCA_038235675.1 Myxococcota bacterium
GACCGGGCGCACAGCAGTATCCACGGCGCCCAGGCGCTGTGCCTCGACGTTTGGGCCGACGGCAACTGTCAGCCACGGCGCCGGGCCCTGCTGCCGACGCGCGCGGCGCGCTTTTTGGCCCAGGGGGTGGAGCCCGAGCCCGCCATGCTGCAGACCCTGCAGCCCTACCTCGATGCCGTACAAAGCGCCGGTGCGCAGCGCCTGCCAATAGACATGCGCCGCGCCCTGCCGGCCTGGGAGCTGGCGCGACTGCTCGCCGAGGCGATGCGCGCCAGCACCCACAGCGACTTTGCCCTGCAGAACGTCGGCGGCGTGCGCGCGGCGATGCCGGCCGGGCCAGTGCGCTATGGGCAGCTGTTCGAGGTGGTGCCCTTCGACAACAAGGTGGTTCAGCTGCACCTGCGTGGCGCGCAGATCGAGGCGCTGCTGGCCAACGTGCAGCGCCAGCAGCAGCGCTTCGGCGCCGCCGCCATCGCCGGCCTGCAGCTGCAGCCGCAGGCACAAGGCCCGGCGCGGCCCACCACCCTCAAAGGCCAGGCGCTGCAGCCGCAGCGCATCTACACCGTCGCGGTCAGCGATTTCATGGCCGAAGGGGGCGACGCGGGCGGTGCGTTGCGATCTTTGGACCCGGCATGCAAACCTATACCGACCTCGACACGCGCCAGGCCCTGCTCGACTACCTGGCGCGCTGCTCGCCCGCCTTGTGAGCGGCGCGCTGGCGCGTTATTTATGCGTTCATGATCACCACACGCATTGAGCACGACTCGATGGGCAGCGTCGAAGTGCCCGCCGACCGTTACTGGGGGGCGCAGACCCAGCGCTCGAAAGAGAATTTCGTCATCGGCGGCGACTGTTTTGCGCGCGAGGTGATCTGGGCGCTGGGGATGGTCAAAAAGGCCGCCGCGCAGACCAATGGCGAGCTGGGATTGCTCGACGCCAAGCGCAAGGGTGCCATCGTCGCCGCCGCTCAAGAGGTGATCGACGGGCGCTGGGACACCCATTTCCCTCTGGTGGTGTGGCAGACCGGCAGCGGCACCCAGACCAACATGAACGCCAACGAAGTGATCGCCAACCGCGCCACCGAACTGCTCGGCGGCGCCCTCGGCAGCCACGACCTGGTCCATCCCAACGATCACGTCAACATGTCGCAGTCCTCCAACGACGTGTTTCCCACCGTCATGCACGTGGCGACGACGCGGCAGCTGCAGGAACACCTGCTGCCGAACCTGCAGCGCCTGCGCGACACGCTCGACCGCCAGGCGTTGGCGTTCGCCAATATCATCAAGATCGGCCGCACCCATCTGCAGGATGCCACGCCACTGAGCCTGGGACAGGAGTTCTCTGGCTACGTCGCGC
>JBBSTS010000424.1:0-1350 GCA_038235675.1 Myxococcota bacterium
CAGGCTGGCGCTGGCGGCGTCGAGGACGAAGACGTAGGCGCCATCGGCGCTGGCAGCGACGGCGGTGGGACTGGCGCCGACCGGGACGTAGAGCGGCACGAAGCGCGCTGGCGCGGCGACCATGTCGGTACGCGCCAGGCCCTTGTTGACCTCGACCACCTGCAGCGCCGCGGCGCCCGTGTTGGCGACGAAAGCGTAAGCAAAGTTGGGACCCGCAAGGGCCAAGCCGGCGGGGGCGGCAAAGTCGGCGTTGGTGGGCAGCTCGGCTGCCAAGCAGGCGTGGCACAGCAGGCAGAGAAGGCTGCCTAAGGCGTTGCGTCGGCGCATGTCAGCGGGCCTCGTCGATGCGGGAGCGTACCGCCAGCAGCTGGGTGAACGCCGCCGGATCGGCGGCCGAAATGTCGAAGGCGAGCAGCGCATGGTCGTAGAAGGCGGTAGCCAGCAGCAGCGTACGGCCATTGCTCTGCGTCGACGCCAGGGCCAACAGGCCGGCGCCGCCGTCTACCTTCAGGGTCCCCACCAGGGCCAGGGTGTCGCCCTGCGGATCGAAGAAGTACAGCGTCTGGGTGTCGATGCCGCTGGCCACCAGCAGGTCGCCGCCGGCGCGCGGCACGTAGGCGAGGGCGCCGAAGCGCACGTGGTCAAGGGCCAGGGCGGCGCTGACCCGCAACTCCGGGGCGGCCAGGCTCACCGGGCCGCCGGGCACCGCGGTCTGTGCCGCCGCCGCCCGTCGCAGCACCAGCAAGGCGTCTGGACTGCGGCTCAGGGCGTAAAGGTGCTGGCCGGCCGGATCGAGGGCGGTGGCCACCACGCGGCTGCCGCCGACGCTCTGGGCAACGTCGCCGAGGGTGCGCGGCGGCGTGCCGCCCAGGGGGGTGGCGAGCAGGCCAGCGACGTCGATCGACTGCACGACGCTGCCTGGCTGCGGCGGCGCCAGCGCCGCGCTGCCCAGGATGAGCTGCGGCGCAGCGCGCGTCCCATCCGGCTGCGGTGCGCCGACGTCGGCGAGCATGGTGCCGCTGAGGGTCGCCGGCAGCAGGGCGACTTCCTGCAGTTGCACGCCGGCGGGGGTGCGCTGCAGGGAGAGGAGGTAGCTGGAGCTTAAAAAGCTGACGGCCCAGCGGTCGGCGGCAGGCGGCGGCAGGGCGACGGCCGCCAAAGGGTCGCGCAGCGCCCGCGGCGGCACCGCGGTGCCGAGGCGCGCCTCGAGCGCCGCATGCAGATCGACGAGGTGGCCGCGGTCGCAGTCGCTGGCGGCCCAGGCGCGCGGCAGGTCCCCTTGCGTGCTGTCGGGCGCCGCACAGGTGGCTCCGAGGCCGTCTGCGGCGACGTCGATGAGCGTGAGGAGGC
>JBBSTS010000425.1:0-1336 GCA_038235675.1 Myxococcota bacterium
AGCGGTTTATGGAGGACGAGCGCGTCGGCAAGGTGCGCCCCACCAAGGCCTCGGTAGGCAAGGCCTTCCGCATCGACGACGCCTCCGGCCGCTACATCGTCTCGCTCAAGAGCATTTTGCCCACCGAGCTGGACCTCAGCGGCCTCAAGGTGGTGGTCGACTGTGCCCACGGCGCCGCCTATAAGGTTGCGCCTTTGGTCCTGCGCGAGCTGGGAGCGCAGGTGGTGGCGCTGGGGATCCGGCCGGACGGCCGCAACATCAACCGCAAATGTGGCGCCCTCTTCCCGGAGCAGCTACAAAACGCCGTGGCGCGCACCCATGCCGACGTCGGCCTGGCGCTGGACGGCGACGCCGACCGCCTCATCGTCGTCGACGACCGCGGCGCGGTGATGGATGGCGATTGCCTGCTGGCGATGGGGGCCCAGAAGATGCTGCAGGAGGGCACCCTGGCGCACAAGACGCTGGTGACCACGGTGATGAGCAACCTCGCCCTCGACCGCAAAATCGAAGAGCTGGGCGGCAAGGTGGTGCGCACCGACGTCGGCGACCGCTACGTCGTCGAGGCAATGCGCCAGCATGGCTACAACTTTGGCGGCGAAAACAGCGGCCACCTCATCTACCTCAAGCACAGCACCACCGGCGACGGCATGCTGGCGGCGCTGATGCTGCTGGCGATGCTCAAGCGTGCCCAGCAGCCGCTGTCGCTGCTGCGCAGCGTCTTCGTCCCCTACCCGCAGGCGCTGATCAGCGTTCCGGTGAAGCGCAGACAGGCCCTCGAGGAGCTGGCGCCGCTGCAAAAGATCGTCCGCACGGTGGAGGCGCAGCTGGGCGACCAAGGTCGGGTCATGGTGCGCTTCTCTGGCACCGAGCTCAAAGCGCGGGTCTTGGTCGAGGGCCCCGAGCGGGCTGGCGTGGATGCCTATGCCCATCAAATCGCGCAGGAGCTGCAGCGCTGCCTGTCGAGTTGACTTTTAGCCCGTACCTTCTTATCCCGGTGCCATGCAGCGTCGCACTCTTGGGGTCAACGTCGACCACGTCGCCACCCTACGTCAGGCACGTGGCACGCTTTACCCACAGCCAACCACCGCCGCGCGCCAGTGCGAGCTGGCTGGCGCCGACCAGATCACCGTCCACCTGCGCGAGGACCGCCGCCACATCCAGGACGACGACGTCCGGCAGCTGCGCCAGTGCATCGAGACAGTGCTCAACCTTGAGATGGCAGCGACGCCGGCCATGTGCCGCTTCGCCTGCGAGGTGCAGCCCGACGTCGTAACCCTGGTTCCCGAGCGCCGTTCCGAGCTCACCACCGAGGGCGGCCTGGACGTCTGCGGCCAAC
>JBBSTS010000426.1:0-1333 GCA_038235675.1 Myxococcota bacterium
TGGCCCCTTTGGGGGCAAAGAGGATGGGCAGCAGGTTGTCCGAGGGGCGCGGCCCGACGCTGAGGGCCTGGCCCTGCAGGTGCGCCGCCTGCCCCTCACGCTCGATGCGGACGCTGGGCGAGGCGTCCTGGCGCACCAGGCGCAGGCGTTCGGCCCGCTTGAAATAGAGGCGCTCGTCGACTTGGTGGTCGCGGCCGACGACGTCGCTGTTGAGGGTGAGGCTGATGTCGCGCACGCCGTTGCGCGCGCGCGCCTCGGCAAGCATCTGGCAGAGGGCCGGCGCCGGCAGGATGTAGGCACGCGCCGGCCTGAGGCACAGCAACGTCGTTGCGAGGCAACAGAGGGCGAGCAGGGGGGGTCGGCGCATGCGGCCTGCTTAGCAGAGGCCTGCAGCGGCGACAACGCGTACTTCTCGTGCGGCCGCTGGCGCAGCACTCGTCATCTCTAATTCCAGCGGGTAGACTTATGCGCATGGCGAACAAGAAAGACGCGGCGCCGCCGCCCATCTGCACCAACCGCCGTGCCCACCATCAGTATGCCATTGGCGAGCAGGTGGAGGCGGGGATGATCCTGCGCGGCACCGAGGTGAAGGCTTGCCGGGCAGGGCTGGCGCATCTCAACGAGGCCTACGTGCAGGTGGTCAACAACGAGGCGGTGCTCATCGGCGCCTACATCGGCGAGTATGCCGGCGGCAACCAGTTCAACCACCCCACCAGCCGCAGCCGCAAGCTGCTGATGCACCGCGCCCAGATCGACAAGATGCAGGTGGCGCTGGCGCAGAAGGGTCACAGCGCCGTGCCCCTGCGCCTTTACTTCAAAGACGGGCGCGTCAAGATTTTGGTCGGCATGGGACGCGGCAAGAGCCACGTCGACAAGCGAGACGACATCAAACAGCGCGACTCGCAGCGCGACATGGCGCGGGCCCTGCGCGGCCGCAACCGCAGCCACATGGTAAAATAGTCCCGCTTGCCGCTTCTTGCAGGCGAATTGCTGTTGCAGCTCAGTTGCACGTGGCGTAGGGAGGCAGCACCATGCTTCCCACCGCGTCCCACCTCGCCCCGCGCCCTATGTCCCACTGCTGCACGGCCGCCGGCTCCAGCCCGCCAGCCTGCCCACCGCCGCCGCCTTCGCCGCGGTATCCCAACCAGACGCCGCCGCCCCTGGGACTGATGACCCTCCCCGACGCCCTGCGCAAAGAGCCGCCGACGGGCGGGCCGTTCACGCTTCATTCGTCCCGGCTGAAGCTGCGCGCGCCCTGCTGCACAGGGAGCCATGGCCACGCCCATCCTCACGCCCATGGCCACGCCCATCCTCACGCCCATGGCCATGCCCA
>JBBSTS010000427.1:0-1332 GCA_038235675.1 Myxococcota bacterium
CCGCTGGCCGCCGCCCCCGCCGCCATCCACGTCACCACCGTGGCGGTGGCGAAAAAGCCGCTGCCCAGCTCGCTGACGGTGACCGGTTCGCTCGTGGCCAACCGTCAGGCCGACGTCGCCGCCAACGCCACCGGCGTGGTGCTCCATACCCACGTCGAGCGCGGCAGCGTGGTCAAGGCCGGCGATCCATTGGTGGAGCTCGATCGCCGCACCGTCACCTTCAGTGAGCAGGAGGCGCGCGCCAACTTGCACAGCGCCAAGGCGCAGGAGCAGCTGGCAGCCGCACAGTGCAGCCGCAACCAGGCGCTGGTGGACAAAGGCGCCATCAGCAAGGACGAATGGGAGCGCGTCAGCAGCCAGTGCCGGGTCACCAAGAGCGCCGCCGCCGCCGCCCAGGCACGCGCCCGTTTGGCCCTCAAGTCGATGCGCGACTCCGACGTCCGCGCCCCCTTCGCCGGCGTCATCGACGAGCGCTTCGTCAACCTGGGCGAGTACGTCTCGCCCTCCTCACGCATTGCCTCGCTGGTGGAGCTCGATCCTTTGCGCCTGCAGTTTACCGTCGGCGAGGCCGACGTCGGGCTGGTGCATTTGGGCCAGGCGGTCAACTTCACCCTGGCAGCCGGCGGCGCCGGCAGCTTTTGCGGCGAGGTGCGCTACATCTCACCGCGGGTGCGCAGCGCCTCGCGCGACGTGGTCATCGAGGCGACGGTGAGCAACGCCGCACGCCTCTTGCACCCCGGCCACTTCGTCACCGCGCAGCTGCGCCTTGCGCCGCAGCCACAGCTGAGCGTGCCGCGCCAGGCGGTGGTCGAGGTCGGTGAGCTGCGGCACGTCTTCGTGGCCGTCGACGGTCACCTGCAACAGCGCCTGGTGCAGCTCGGCGAGTCCCAGGGCGACGATGTCAGCATCGTCGACGGCCTCGTTGCCGGCGAGGCCGTGGTCGCAGCCCCGGACGCCTCCATCCACGACGGCATCGACGTCAACTAATCCTACTTTGAGGTCGTCGCATGCAGTGGCTAGCAGAAATTTCCGTCCGTCGCGCCGTCTTCGCCTCCGTCTTGATGCTGGCGGTGGTGGTCGTAGGCGCGGCCGGCTACATGCAGCTGGGCGTCGACGCCTTCCCGAAGATTGACTTCCCCATCGTCAGCATCGTCACCACCCTCGAGGGCGCGGCCCCCGAAGAGGTGGAGACGCAGATCTCCGAGAAGATCGAGGAGGCGGTCAACACCATCTCCGGCGTCGACGAGCTGCGTTCGGTCTCCAGCGACGGCGTCAGCCAGGTCCTGGTCACCTTCACCCTCGACAAGGACATCAACGCCGCCGCCCAGGACG
>JBBSTS010000428.1:0-1327 GCA_038235675.1 Myxococcota bacterium
CGGCGAGGGCGGCGCGCTGCTGCGCCAGAGTCGCCTCGCTTGCCGAGGCGCTCGATTGCGATTGCTGCAGCTGCGCCTCGGTGGCCCGCAGCAGCGCCAGCTGCACCCGCTCGAGGGCGTAGAGGCGCAAGTATTCCAGGCTGGCGGCATGCAGCTCGAGCGCCTGCTGCTCCTGGCGCAGCGCCTGGTAGCGCTTCGCCTGTTTGGCCTGGCGCCGCAGGCTGTGCAGCTGGCGCTCGAGTTCGGCGACGATGTCGTCCACCCGCTGCAGGTTCTGGGTGGTGGCCTCCATGCGCCGCTCGGCGGTGCGCTTGCGGACTTTGAACTTGGTGATCCCCGCAACCTCTTCGATGAGGCTGCGGCGGTCCTCGGGCCGCGCGTTGACCACGAAGCCGATGCGGCCCTGCTCGATGATCGAGTAAGCACGGGTACCGACGCCGGTGCCCAAGAACAGGTCGGTGACGTCGCGCAGGCGCACCGGCTGTTTGTTGAGCAGGTACTCACTGCTGCCGTCGCGGTGCAGGCGGCGGGTAACGCTGATCTCGGCATACTGCAGAAACTGCCGCACCCCCACCGGTGCCGCGGCCGCAGCGGCAGCCACGGCGCTCGGCGAAGGGGCGGCGGCAGCGGGCGCCTCGCCTGCAGCAGCCGCGGCCGCGGTGCTCGCCGCCGTGCCCGCGGCTTCGCCGACCATCTGCGGGGCCGGCTCATCCTGCTGCGTTCCCGCAGCTGCGGGCGCATCCACCGTATCGGCTTGGTCGCCGCCCTCGCCCTCGCCGTCGCCGGCGGCCGCCTCGTCCTCGGCGACCGGTCCGTCGGCGCCCCCCAGCGCGCTGAGCGGCTGCGCCGCCCGTGCCGCCGCCTCGCCCACTGGCCGCGGCGGCGGCTCGGAATTGTCGAAGGTCAGGGTCACCTCCGCCAGGCCGGCAGGGCCCTGGTGGTCGGAGCCGGCGAAGATGACGTCCTGCATGGCGCGGCCACGCAGATGCTTGGCGCTCATCTCCCCCATGCACCAGCGGATGGCATCGACGACGTTGGATTTGCCACAGCCGTTGGGGCCGACGACGCCGGTGATGCCGTCGCCAAAGTGCAGCACCGCACGCTGCGCGAACGATTTGAAGCCGTGGATCTCGAGTTTTTTAATGCGCATGGCGTGGCACCGCGGTGGGATGAGAGCCCGTCGTAGCCGTCCGCACCCGGCCAGGTCAACGGCCGATCAGATCGACTTGTCGCCCCGCTCCAAGATGGCCTTGGCGTAGTAGTCGGCACGGCCGATGTTGCTCTTTTTGGCCTTCTGCAGCTCGTCGTCGATCACCTGGCTGAAGAC
>JBBSTS010000429.1:0-1325 GCA_038235675.1 Myxococcota bacterium
AACGGGGCGCTGAGCGGAAGGCTAGACGGCGACGTGGCACTCGAGCCGCTGCGCGGGCTGCTGCGGCTGCCGCTGAGCATCCCCGGCCGCACCACCGTGCACGCCGAGCTTGCGGCTGCCGACGTCGGGCGCGACGGGCCGCAGCTGCGCCTGGAGCTCGACAGCGAAGTTTTGGCGCTGAGCGGCAGCGGCCGACAGGTGCCCGGCGGCGTCGAGCTGCAGCTCGGCGCGCTGCGCGTCGCTGCCGGGGCCCAGGCACTGCGCCTGGTCGCGCCGCTGCGCCTCAGGACCCGCCAAGGCAGCCTGCAGATGGAGCCGCTGCGCCTGCGCGGCGAGCATGGCCACCTCGAGATGGCGCTCGCCCGTCACGCGCCGCCCGGCGGCGCGCCACAGCTGCAGGCACGCGTCGATGCGCGTTTGGGGCTGCCGCTGCTGGCGCAGTGGCTGCCGGGGCTGGGAAGCGCCGAGGGGATGTTGGAAATTGTCGGCCACGTCGACCAGCTGCCGCAGCAGCCGCAGGGCGAGCTGCGCATCGCCGTCGTCGAGCCCTTTTCGCTGCGGCCGCAGGCGGCCCTGGGCGAGGTGACCCTCTGCCGCGGCAAGGTAGGCTGGCGGCCGGGGAGCCTGCGGCTGACCGACCTCTACGGCACCTTGGGGAGCGGCCATTTCGCCGGCGAAGGCAGCCTGCGCCTGGACGCGCGCACGCAGCTGCCGCAGCGCTACGATCTCCACCTGCGTGGCCAGGCCCTCCCCTTCCGCTCCGACGCGCTGCTTTTGGAGAGCAACGTCAACCTGGCGGCCCTGGGCGAGGGGCGCTTCCCGCGCCTGGTCGGCACCGTCGACATCACCGGCGGGCGGCTCAACCAACGCTTCACCCTCAAAGATTTCGCCTTCGTCGCCACCGCACCGCCCAGCACCGCAGCCCCGCTGGGCGAGCGATTGGCGTGGCTGTCGGAAGTGCCGCTGAGCATCGATGCCCGCACCCAGGGCGACGTGGACGTGCGGGTCGACGCGGGGGCCTTTGCCCTGCGGCTCGATGTCGGCGCCAACCTGCACGTAGGCGGCACCGCCCTGCGGCCGCGCTTGGAGGGCAAGGTGGGCGCCACCAGCGGCGCCTTGCGCTTCCCACGCGGCGAGCTGGCGGTGCGCGAGGCGGTGATCGACGTGGTGCCGACGCGCAGCGGCAGCCTCGATGCCACCGTGCGCCTGCAGGCCGGCGGCGAGCTGCTGCCGCGCAGCCGCAGCCGCAACCGCGAGCCGCAGCCGGTGGAGGTCAACCTACAGCTGGACGGCAACCACGAGCGCCTGGCGCTGGAGCCCGCCAG
>JBBSTS010000430.1:0-1320 GCA_038235675.1 Myxococcota bacterium
CGGCCGCCGAGCGCGGCGCCCCCACCGCCATCTTCAACTGCGCCGCCTTCACCCAGGTCGATGCCTGCGAAAGCCAAGAGGCACTCGCCCAAGGGGTCAACGGCGACGGTCCTGGACACGTCGCTGCGTTGGCGCAGCGTCACCGCGCCGCAGTGCTGCACGTCAGCACCGACTACGTCTTCGCCGGGGACGCAGCCGTGCCCTACGACGAAGAAGCTCCCTGCCAGCCTCTGGGCGCCTACGGCCGCAGCAAACGGCGCGGCGAAGAAAGTTTTTGGTCCGTCTGCGGCACGACGCCTGCGGCGCCGGCCTTCGTGGTGCGCACCGCCTGGCTGTTTGGTCACGGCGGCAAAAATTTCGTCTCCACGATGCTGCGGCTGATGGGCACGCGGCCGCGGCTGCAGGTGGTCGCCGACCAAATCGGCCGGCCGACCTTCTGCGACGACCTGGCCGACGCCATGTTGAGGCTTTTGGGCCTGGCGGGCGAAGGCGGGCGGCCCGCTGCCAGCGGCACCTACCACTTCGCCAACGCCGGCCAAGTCAGCTGGCACGGCTTCGCGGCGGAGATCTTGGCGCAGGCGCGCGCCTGCGGCCAGCAGCTTACCTGTACACGGGTCGAGCCTATCACCAGCGCCGACTTTCCTACGCCGGCTCGACGGCCGGCCTATTCCGTACTAAGTACCGCCAAGCTTGACGCCGCGCTGCAGCGGCGGCCGCGGCCCTGGCAGGCGGCCCTGCAGCAGTACCTTGCGGCCGAGCTGGCAGCCCCAGCTTCCACCCTGACCCAGACCCAGAGACAAGCATGAAATTCATCGTCACCGGCGGCGCCGGCTTCATCGGCAGCCATTTTGTCCGCACCGCCCTAAACGAGGGTTGGGCCAGTGAAGTCGTCGTCCTCGACGCCCTCACCTACGCCGGCAACTTGGCGAACCTCGACCCGGTCCAAAAGCATCCCGGCCTAACCTTCTGCAAGGTCGACATCACCGACGTCGAAGCGCTGCGCCGGGCGGTGGGCGAGGGCGCCGATGTGCTCTTTCACTTCGCCGCCGAATCGCACGTCGACCGCTCCATCGAGGCCGGCGGCGCCTTCGTCCACACCAACGTGCTGGGCACCCAGACGCTCTTGGACGTCGCGCGCGCCGCGGGGCTGCCGCGCTTCGTGCACGTCTCCACCGACGAGGTCTACGGCTCCATCGACGAGGGGTCGTGGCCGGAGACGCACCCGCTGCAGCCGAACTCGCCGTACTCGGCGAGCAAGGCCGGCAGCGACCTGCTCGCGCTGGCCTACGCGCGCACGCACGGCCTGGACGTGCGCGTGAC
>JBBSTS010000431.1:0-1316 GCA_038235675.1 Myxococcota bacterium
ATGTCCAAAGACGAGATCGCCCGGCGGATGCAGGCGCTGCGCCGCCGGGTGGCCACCAACACCGTGCAGCTGTGGGCCAAGCAGTTTCTCGCGGCGCTGGCGGCGACGCCACTGCCGCAGGCGCCGGAAGACGCCCTGGGCTTTTCTGCGGCGATGCGTAAGGACTATGTCGCCGCCTCCCGCCGCCTGTTGGTGCTCGACTACGACGGCACCCTGGCCGAGCTGACCCCGCACCCTCCGGACGCGCGGCCGTCGGCGGCGCTGCTGCAGCTGCTCACGGCGCTGACGCAGCAGCCCAAGACGATGGTGGCGGTGCTCTCGGGCCGCGCCGCCGACACCTTAGAGGCGTGGCTGGGCCAGCTGCCCATTCACCTGGTGGCCGAGCACGGGTTCTGTCGCCGTCTGGTGGGCGAGACGCAGTGGACGACGCAGCCCTCGGCGGCGCCGCCGGGCTGGAAACAGGCGGTGCGCCCCATCTTGGCCGATTACTGCATGCGCGCCCCGGGGGCCTTCATCGAGGAGAAGCCGCATGCCTTGGTCTGGCACTACCGCCGGGCGGAGCACGGCTTCGGCCAGTGGCTGGCGCGCGAGATGTCGCAGCACCTCAGCGAGACCTTCGCCAACGCCTCGCTCAGCGTCCTGCACGGCCACAAGGTGGTGGAGGTGCGGCCGCAGGGCGTCGACAAGGGCCGCGCCCTGCAGCAGCTGCTCGTCGACCTTAAGCAGCCGCCCTTCGTTTTGGTGGCGGGCGACGACCGCACCGACGAGGACATGTTTGCCGCCGCCCCTGCGGGCGCCTGGACCTTCAAGGTGGGGGTGGCCACCGACCCCACTCGGGCCCACCATCGGCTGCCGGCGCCGGCTCAGGTGCGGCAGCTCCTTGCGGATCTGTTGACAAGTTAAACCAGGCTGGGATAGGTGACGGCACCCATCTTGGTGGCAGGAGAGCCTCAGTGACGCCTTACGCAATTGTCTGCGCTGCAGGAAAACAGCATCGCGTAACCAAAGGAGAGCATCTGCTGCTCGACCGCCAGCTTGGCGACGTCGGCAGCGAGCTGACCTGGGACCAGGTCCTCATGCTCGGCGACGGACAAAGCGCGCCGACCATCGGCCAGCCGTTCGTGGCTGGGGCGCACGTGGTGGTTAAAATCGTCCACCACCTGCGCGGCCGCAAAATCCGCGTCTTCAAGCGCCGCAAGCGCAAAGGCTTCCACAAAACCATCGGCCATCGGCAGGAGCTCACGCGCCTGCAAGTCGTCAACATCGCGGGATAAGCAGACATGGCTCACAAAAAAGGTCAAGGCAGCAGCCGCAAC
>JBBSTS010000432.1:0-1314 GCA_038235675.1 Myxococcota bacterium
AACGCTGACGGTCCCGGAAGCGCCGCTGGGGTCGTTGTTCTGCAGCTGCACGGTGCCGATGTAGTTGTTGACCCGGTTACCGTAGCGATCGACGGCGGTGACCGACAACTGGGGCGCGTCGCCGACGGTCAGTGGGATGTTGGCCTCGACTTGAAAGTCGGCCACCGCGCCGGGCTGCACGGTGACGGGCTGGCTGCCGCTCTGGCTGGGCTGCGTGGTGCTGTAGACCTTGAGGTTGAAGACCCCCGCGCGGGTGTTGCTCAGGCTCGGCGGCAAAGTCTTCTCGCCCGCATCGGCGCCCGTCAAATCGGCGGCCGGCGGCACCACCGCGTTGGCGTCGTCGGCGACGAAGGCAACCCGGCCGATGAAGTCGACTTTTTTATGGCCCTGCCCGTCTAGAGCGATGACGGTAAGGGGCGCCGGCTCACCGGCATCCAACGACGCTGCAGTGCGCAAGGCAAAGGCGACGCCAACCGGAAACGTCTGCGCCTCGGTCAAGAAGCCGCTGCGCGCGCAGGCAGCACCCAGTCCGCCAAGGCATAGGGCAACGGCAAGGGTCGCTTTGCGAATCATCCATGCCTGATCAGGTTGCACGCAGATCTCCAATTCTTCCAGGAAAGGAGAGAAAACAATGAAAAGCAAAAAAGAGGTACACAAAGGTGGGCTCGCGCAGTCGCCCAGCGTCGGCGCGGCTGGCCCTGGTGTCGAGCGCCGCATCGCCCTTAAAATGCAGCGATGGCTCCTATACGCCGCGCCCTACTTGCTGACGTCGCTTGCGCGTCGACGCCCCCGCCGCCCACCGGCCGCATCGCCGCGGCGATCTCGGCGATGGTTTTTGTTGCCTACCTCGCCACCTTGCGCCACAGCCTCGCCGGCGGCGATGCGGGCGAGCTCAGCGTTGCGGCGGCGACCTTCGGGGTTGCCCATCCCCCGGGCTTCCCGCTTTACGTCGCCATCGGCTGGACCTTCGCGCATCTGCCCGGCGGCACCCTGGCAGAGCGCATGGCGCTGCTGTCGGCGGCCTGCGCCGCCGGCGCCGTTGGCCTGTTGTTTGCGGCCTTGCATCGCCTGATCCGCAGGCTGGGCCCCAGCCTGCTGGGGGCCGGTGTTTTCGCCTTTGGCCCCACGGTGTGGACCTATGCGACGCAGGCCGAGGTCTTCTCCCTCCACCTGTTGCTGGTGGCCGCAAGCATCGCCTGGTCGGTGGCCTTCGCCGAGCGCCTGCGCCTTGCCGCGGCGCCGCCCATCGGGCGCGGTGGTTTAATCTGTGGCCTGGGGCTCACCCATCACCCGACCTTCGCCTTTTTTGCCCTC
>JBBSTS010000433.1:0-1310 GCA_038235675.1 Myxococcota bacterium
AGGTCGCATGAGTGCGCCCGACAAATCCGCCCGCCTGCCGGCCTTTTACCGCCTCTCTCTGCGCGAGCGCTGGCAGACCTTGCAACGCGCTGGCTGGCTGTCGGCCGAGGATGTCGCGGCCCTTGCGGCCGGTCGCTGTACGCTGTCGACCGCCAAGGCCGACAGCATGATCGAGAACGTCGTCGGCACCTTCACCCTGCCGCTGGCACTGGGGCTCAACTTCCTGGTCAACGGCCGCGAGCACGTCGTGCCCCTGGCGGTGGAGGAGCCGTCGATCGTTGCGGCGCTGGGGGCGTCGGCCAAGGCGGTGCGCGCCGGCGGCGGCTTCTTCGCGCAGGCGGACGAGCAGCTGCTTATCGGCCAGGTGCAGGTGGTCGACGTCGACCACCCCAGCCGCGCGCAGCAGGCCCTTTTGGCCCACAAGCAGCGGATCATCGACCTGGCCAACAGCCTCCACCCCAACATGATCGCCCGCGGCGGTGGCGCCCGCGACGTCGAGGTGCGCCTGCTGCCGCGTCGCACCAAGGGGCTCGACATGGTGGTCGTCCACCTGCTGGTCGACACCTGTGACGCGATGGGCGCCAACCTGGTCAACACCATGTGCGAGGGCGTCGCCGGGCTGGTGGAGGAACTCACTGGCGGCCGCGCTTTTTTGCGCATCCTCTCCAACTTCACCGATCGCGCCCTGGTGACCGCGCGCGCGGTCGTGCCGCTGACGCAGCTGCAATGCCGCGCCCACAGCGGCGCCCAGGTGCGCGACGGCATCATCCTCGCCAACGACTTTGCCCGCCTCGACCCCTATCGGGCGGTGACCCACAACAAAGGGATCATGAACGGCATCGATGCCTTGGCGGTGGCCAGCGGCAACGACTGGCGCGCCTTGGAGGCGGCGGCACACGCCTACGCCGGCCGCGGTCCCTCCTACACGGCGCTGACCGACTGGCGCGCCGACGCCGACGGCAACCTGGTCGGCGAGCTGACCCTGCCGCTGAAGGTGGGGATCGTCGGCGGCAACATGGCCGCAAACCCGACGGTGCCGCTGGTGCAGCGCCTGCTGAAGGTAACCAGCGCCCGCCAGCTGGCCGAGCTGATGGCGGCGGTCGGCCTGGCCCAGAACCTAGGGGCCCTGCGCGCCCTGTGCACCGAGGGGATCCAGCGCGGCCACATGAGCCTGCACGCGCGCTCTGTGGTCAGCTCGGCGGGCGTGCCGCCAGAGCATTTCGAAGAGGTGGTGCGGCGCCTCACCCAGAGCGGTGACATCAAACTGTGGAAGGCGCAACAGATCGCCGCGAGCCTGCAGGCCCCCACCG
>JBBSTS010000434.1:0-1303 GCA_038235675.1 Myxococcota bacterium
GCCAGCGCCTTCGTCCTCGAGCGCGACGCGGCGGTGGCGGCGCGCGGTATGCAGCCGCTCGCCGAGGTGCTGCACGCCGCCTACGCCAACAGCGCCTACCACGCCACCCGTTTGCAGGGCGACTCCATTGCCGACTTCATGGCCGAGGTTCTCACGGCGGTGGACGCCTCGTTGCAGCAGCCGCGGGCGCAGTGGGCCAAGCGCTGCCTGTTCATGTCGCACGAGACCTACACGCCGGCGCGCGGCGGCAGCGCCGATACCGAGGTGGCGGCTTTGCGCCGCGGTTTTGGCACCGCGGTCAACGACGTGCTGATCGCCAACACCAAAGGCTACACCGGTCATCCGATGGGCGCGACCTTCGAGGACGTGCTGTGCATCAAGGGCCTGCAGCGCCAAACTGTGCCGGCCATCGCCAACCTCACCGACGTCGACCCGGCCTTCGCCGACCTGCGCTTTGCTGCCGGCGGCGCCATCGACGCCGACGTGGCGCTGCGCTTCGGCGCCGGCTTCGGCTCGCAGATCGCCATGGTGGCCTATCGCCGCCGTGCCCAAGAAGAGGCGCGGGTGGTCGATCCGGCCGCCTACGACGCCTTCCTTGCGGCGATGGCCGAGCGCCCCGGCGCCCAGCTGCGGGTTCACAGGCGGCTGCTTTGCATCGCCGAGCAGGGCGGGGGTGCCGCCGCCGAGCTGGGCCTGCCGTCGCTGCAGACGCAGGGGCAGAAGCCCGCGGCTGTGGCTGCAAGCGCGGCAGCCGAGGCGGCGCAGGCGCCCGCTGCGCCGGCGATGGCTGCCGCAGCGACGCCCGGCGATCCCGCGGCCCTCGAAAAAGAGCTCATCGACCTCTTCGCCCAAGAGACGGGCTACGAGCCTGCAGATTTGGTGGTTGACCAACACCTCGAGGCCGACCTCGGGATCGACAGCGTCAAGCAAGCGGAGATCTACGTCCTGATTCAGCAGCGCTACGGCCTGCCGGCCGCCGCCACGCCCGCCGCCAGCGGCCTGTCGACCATCGCCGCCATCGCTGCGCTGGTCGCCGCCCACCGTATGCCCGCTGCCGCCGCGCCCCTT
Source organism: Myxococcota bacterium (assembly GCA_038235675.1). Taxonomy (GTDB): domain Bacteria; phylum Myxococcota; class XYA12-FULL-58-9; order XYA12-FULL-58-9; family JBBSTS01; genus JBBSTS01. The sequence goes on from JBBSTS010000434.1 coordinate 1,069, forward strand.
CGCCCGGCGCCTGCGGTGCAGCCGTTGCAGCCGGCACAAGCACCTGCCCTACCGCCAACCGTTGCCGCCATCCCGTCGGTCCTCGCGGCTGCATCGCCACCGCCGGCTGCCGCCGCGCCGTCGCCGACGGTCACCCTGGAGGTGGTGCAGCAGCTCTTTGCCGACCATACTGGCTACGACCTGGCGGAGCTGGAGCCCGACCACGCCCTCGAGGCCGACCTCGGCATCGACTCGA
>JBBSTS010000435.1:0-1290 GCA_038235675.1 Myxococcota bacterium
CGAAAAGTCGTTCGCAGCTGCTGCCACTTCTGCGCCGTGCCCATTCGCTCGACGCAAAGAGTGGTAGGACGCGTGGCTTAGTCCCAGGCCGTTGAACTCAAAAATCATGACTTGCTGCACCATTTTACTGCTAAAACTTCGTCGTCGGACTTAGCAGGCTACGCCGCCCTGTCAAGTGCCATCCGACGACCACCTTGCCGTGCGGCGCGCTCGCCGCGCCGGCTCAGGGGCTCAGCTGCTGCTGGAGCACGGCCTGGAGCAGCGCCGAGTCGGCCGCGGCGTCGACGGTGGGCCAAGCTGCGCCGTCCACCTCGATCCGCTCGGGGGCGAAGGCGCTGCGGGCAGCCGCCCCTAAGTGGTCGGCCAGCGTCGCGGCGTTTATGCTTGCAGATCCGACGATCTGCCCCAGCGGCTGCGACAGGCGCGCCAAGATGGCCGCCTCCTGCTCTTTGACAGTGCGTTGCGGGACAGAGGACGGGCACGGATGAGAGGTCAAGAAATGGCGCAGCGCACCACGAAGGACCTGCACGTGCTCTAGACGGTCGTCAGATAAATCCATCGCGTCGACCACGCGGCGCATTTCTTGGGTGAGGCCTGTGTGCCACGCCTGCAGCCTCTGCGTCCGCAGATACTGCTTTTGCGGCACGAAGGCAAAGGCGCGGGCCTGCGTGCAACGCCTGAGGATCTGCCGCACCCGTGCCGCGCGCAAAACAGCGAGCGAGGGCTGCCCCAGGCTTGGACTTCTTTCCACCAGCTCGAGGCCGTGCGCGATGTCGCTCGGGAGGCGCTGCACGTAGTCGGCGTACTCGTCGCGCAACCTTTTAAGGGTGGTCGCGGTGGTATTTCTGGCAGCGTATGGGGCGCAAAAAATGTTTAGCAGAAGGGCGCGCGCCGCCACCTCGGTCGGTTGCCTTGCCTCTTCAGCTTGCAGGGCCAAATAAGCCGCAGCGACGTCGAGCTGTGCGCGCGGCGCAAAAACCGTCGGCGGCGCTGCAGCCATGTAGCGCGGCAAAAAGCCGTTGTCGCAGGCACTCAGCTGGGCATACACGGCGGTGATGGCCGCATGGTCGCCGGCGCCGAGCAGGGCGCCGAGCGTCGCGGCGTCACCGGCTTCAACCAGCTGCGCCACACGCTCGGCGGCCGCGGCGCGGGCGTTGAGCCCGACCAGAAGCTCGGCGCGTGCCGCTGCGTCCATCAACGGCAGCCGCGGCAGCGCCATGCGCAGGCGCCAGACGCGCCCGTCGTCGCGAGGATCCTTGCCCGCGTCGACGTGGGCGAGGGCGCCCACCA
>JBBSTS010000436.1:0-1275 GCA_038235675.1 Myxococcota bacterium
CCCCGGCACAAAATCCGCAGCTGTGCGACACCCTCAACCTGACGTCGATGGGCAAGCTGTCGCGCACCCTGGCGCACGTCCACTACGTTTTTGCCAAGAAGCTCTCCCACGCCGCCAGCTCACAGGACCAGCGCCACCGTACCGCGTTGGGGAGTGCGCCTCTGCTGCGCCAGCACGACGCCGGCGGCAGCCCCGACGTCGTCGTCCCGCGCCGCATCGAAGAGGTGCCCGAGGCGCTCGACCTGTACATGCGCACCATGAGGCAGACGTGGGGCGCGATCGACAGCTTGCTCGACCAGGGCGTCAGCGCCGAGCACGCCCTTTACCTGCTGCCCAATGCCTTCCCCGTTCGCTTCGAGCAGTCGGGCCAGCTTTTGGGGCTGCGTCACAAGTGGACCTCGCGCCTGTGCTACAACGCCCAGGAAGAGATTTTTTTGGCCAGCCTCGATGAGGTGCAGGCGGTGCAGGCGGTGCATCCGCGCATTGGCGCCCACTTGCTGCCCCCCTGCGGCCTGCGCGCCGGCGCCAAGGCCACGCCCTACTGCGTCGAGGGCAGCCGCTTTTGCGGCATCGCGGTGTGGAAGCTGCCTCTGAGTGCCTATCGCCGGGTTATCTAACGCGCATCTCTAACGACTTTCGGCCGGCGCCAACGCGCCGTTGGTGTGGCCGGTGGTCAGGGCCAGGGCGGCGGCGACGTGGCCGTCGAGACGCTGGAGCAGATCGGCAATGCCGCCGACGTCGAGCCCCTCGACGCGCATGCCCCCGGGGCCCACCAGCACCGGCAGCCGCGCCGCTTCGTCCACTGCGCCGTGGGGACTGCGGCTGGGGGCCACACTGGTGCCGCCGCCAGGCGGGTCGTCGAGCACCCAGCGGCGCAGGGTGGGCGGCGGCAGCCCCAGCTCGCGTGCCACCGCGGTCAAAAAACTCCCCTGGCCGATGCGCAGGCGGTAGTAGGTGATCGCCTGCTGCTGCAGCTCGGTGGGGAAGCGCTTGCCGCGGCCGCGCACCGCCAGGCGGCGGCTGACGCTCTGACGAAAGGCGCGCGCCAGGGCGCTGGGGTTGGTCGCCGCCGCAGCCAAACCCGCGCCGGCGACGACGGCGCCGTTGGCTGGGGCCAGCGGCTCGCAGAGGGCCACCAAGTCGAGGCGGAAGGGCAGCTCAGCGGCCTCCCAGCAGCCGGGCGGCTGGCCGATGAAGCGAAAGGCGCCCTGCTGCCAGCGCAACAGCCGCAGGATGCAGGCGCGGGCGTGGCGCACCAGGCAGTCGCGCAGCACC
>JBBSTS010000437.1:0-1272 GCA_038235675.1 Myxococcota bacterium
CCGGGGCGCGCGGCGGCCCCCGGCGGCGGGCCGCCCCGCGGCGCCATCACGGCTGCAGAGCCGCCCTGAGGCGCGCCGGCGGCCAAGGCGTCCAGCTTCTGCAGCAGCGACTCGACGTCCGCCACCGGCGCCAGTTGAAGCAGCCGCAGCAGGCCCATCTCCAAAGAAATGCGCGGCATCGGCGAGCGGCCGACGTCCTCGGCCACCTGCCGCAAGAGGGCAAAGATGCGCTGCAAGTCGACCGCGCTGAGCTTCTGCGCCTGCTGGCGCAGCTGCTCGAGCTCGCCGGCGCTGACGTCGAGGATCTCTGCGGCAGGCGCCGGGTCGGCGACCAACACCGCCAAGTCACGGGCGTGCTCGGCCAACAGGGCAGCCACCTGCGCCAGGTCGTGGCCACGCGCCTCGATCTGGCCCACCTGCTGCAGCAAATCGGCGGCGGCGCGGCGCAGGATGGCGTCCCACATGGCGAAGATCAGCTCGCGGTCGACCACCCCTAAAGACTCGAGCAGCGCCGCGTCCGTGCTGCCGTCGGCGGCGGCGCCAAAACTGAGCACCTGGTCGAGCAGCGACAGCGCGTCGCGCACGGAGCCCTGCGCCTCGCGCGCCACGGCGCTGAGCACCGCATCGCTGACCGACACCTGCTCTTTTTGCGCCACCTCGCGAACGTGCTCAAACAGCTGGCGCTGGCTGAGACGGCGAAAATCGAAGCGCTGGCACCGCGACAGGATGGTGGCCGGCAGCTTGTGCGCCTCCGTGGTGGCAAAAATGAACTTGACGTGCGGCGGCGGCTCCTCGAGCACCTTCAACAGGGCGTTGAAGGCAGCCGTCGACAGCATGTGCACCTCGTCGATGATGGTGATCTTGGTGCGGCACAGGCTGGGCAGGTAGCGGCTGCTTTCACGCAGCTCGCGGACGTTGTCGACCCCGGTGTTGGAGGCGCCGTCGATCTCCAACACGTCGGCGCAGCTGCCGGCGAGGATCTGCTGGCAGGGCTGGCAAGTGCCACAGGGCTCCGGCGTCGGCCCCTTCTCGCAGTTTAGGGCGCGGGAAAAGAGGCGCGCGGCGGTGGTCTTGCCGACGCCGCGGGCGCCGGCAAACAACAAGGCGTGGTGGACGCGTCCCAGGCGCATGGCGTTGCGCAGCGTGCGGATGAGCGGCTGCTGGCCGACCAAGTCGGCAAAGAGGGTGGGACGGTATTTACGTGCGAGAACCAAATAGGCCATGGGCAAAACTTCCAAAATGGCGGAGCGGAAGGGATTCGAACCCTCGGTA
>JBBSTS010000438.1:0-1269 GCA_038235675.1 Myxococcota bacterium
GCGCCCTACGGGCGCGCCGCGCTGCCGCAGCACCGGCGACGGCGCGCTGGTCGGCAGCGGCATCAGCCGCGGCGGCCGACCCCAAATCGGCCGAGGTGGCCGATGCCCTGATCCTGGGGATCCGCGACTACGTGCGTAAGTGCGGCCAGCGGCGAGTGGTGCTGGGACTTTCGGGCGGCATCGACTCGGCGGTCGTCGCCACCCTGGCGGTGGCGGCGCTGGGTCCGGCGGCGGTGCGCGGCTTCACCATGCCGTCACCGTACTCTTCGGAGGGCTCGCGCACCGACGCGCTGGCCCTGGCCGAGGCGCTGCAGATCCGCTGCGACACCGTGCCTTTGGAGGGCTCCTTTGCAGCGTTGATCGCCGCGTTGACCCCGGCGCTCGACGGCGCGCCGCGGGGACTGGCCGAGGAAAACCTGCAGGCACGCCTGCGCGGCACCCTGCTGATGGCCTACGCCAACCAGGCCGGCGCCATGTGCCTGACCACCGGCAACAAAAGCGAAATTGCGGTGGGCTACACCACCCTCTACGGCGACATGTGCGGCGGCCTGGCCCCCTTGGGCGACCTCTACAAGACGGAGGTCTACGCCCTGGCCGCCCACCTCAACGAAAATTACGGCAGCCCCATCCCGGCCGCCACCCTGACCAAGCCGCCCTCCGCCGAGCTGCGCCCCAATCAGCGCGACGACGACAGCCTGCCGCCCTATCCGGAGCTCGACGCCATCCTGCACGGCACGTTGGAGCTGGGCCTGGGCGCCGCCGACTTGGTGGCGCGCGGCGCGCCGCCCGCCACCGTCGAGTGGGTCCTCGGCCTGCTGATCGGCAGCGAGCACAAACGCCGACAGATGGCCCCCTGTCTGCGGGTGAGCGACAAGGCCTTCGGTGAGGGGCGACGCCTGCCCATCGCCCAGGGCTTCGCGGGTCGCAAGGGTGATGCCCCCTAACTGCGCCACAGCCCCCAGCCTTCGCCGAAGGCGTAGCCCAAGCTGGCCACCAGGGTGGACCACAGCAGGCCGCCGCTGCTGTTGAGCAGGACGTAGCGCAGGTAGGGCACGTCGGAGGCCCCGAGCACCAAAGGGGCGACGGTGCGCACGCCGTAGACGAAGCGAAAGGCGAAGATGACCAGGCTGCGCGAGCGGGCCACCCAGGCGTGCAGCTTCTCCAGGCGCGCCTGCCAGCCCGGGTAGCGGCGCGCCAGCCTGGCACCCTGCTGGCGGCCGAGCCAGAAGTAGAGGTTGTCCGAGGCGAGGCCGCCGCAGAAGGCGGCGA
>JBBSTS010000439.1:0-1237 GCA_038235675.1 Myxococcota bacterium
GCCGCCCAGACCTGCCTGCACCCTGTCGCTGTGGTTGCGCGCGACCAGCAGGTGGCGGCTGCCGTCGGCATCCTGCACCAGCGGCAAAAAGCGACTTTGACGGTGCGTCGCGGGCAACCTTGCAGCAGGGTGGGCGACCGCAAAGACCTGTTTACATCCTGGCAGGCCAATAAACCCTGGCAGAGGGAGCTGCGCCGGCACGGCGGCGCAGCTCTGGCGTCCCGGACGCCACACAACACTTTTGCGGCGCTGCAAGCTCTGGGCAAACTCGTCGACCAAGGTGCGGGGGTCGGTGCCCGCGGCAGCGGCGCATCTCGCTGCGGTCGGGTCGACGACGGCCTCGGCGTCCGTGTCGGCAACGGCGCGGCCAATCAACTTCGTCGTAGAAAAATGCATGGGCGGGCTCGCGGCTAAAAGTTTTGCGCAAATCTGCCGAAGGTCTTGGCATCTTGCAAGCGACTTTAAAGTCCCAAAGGTACGTGCGAGGTGTCGACGCTTAAGGGTCCCCCCTGCCTAGAAGCCCTAGGGCTCAGGGGCTGCGCGGCTCCTGAAAGTCTAAATCTAGCCTCTGGCTGCGTTGCTGACGTGGATTACGCAGCTCCAGATGGATGCTGCTGTCGCCGACGAGCTTGTGCAAAGGGGTGCGCCCCAGCGACACGCCACCCGCACCAAAAACGTTGGCCCACGGCGATGCTTCCAAGGAGTAGGTGAGGGCGCGGCCTTCGTAGGCGTAGCGAATGCGGATTGCGAAGGGGTCGCTCTGCGCATCGGTGCCGCTGCCGATCTGCAGCTGACCACGGCTGCCGTGCAGTACCGGCTTGGCGTGGGGAGCGACTGGCACGCCGTTGAGGGCCCACTGCACTGGCGGCTCGAGCTCGGCACTCAGGGCGACCCCCTCGCCAGGCGCGGCGGCTCGGCTGCGTCGCAGCGGGCGCGTGGGGGGCCGGCGGCCGTCGTTGGCGCCGTCGGCACCGTTGGTGCCCGTCGGCGAGTCGACGGGGCCCACCGGCAGCTGCTCAGCCTCGCTGCTGCCAGCGCTGGGGGCACCGCGCTCGCCACCGGGTGCCGTCGGCGGCGCCTGGCTACCGTCGTCGAAGGTCCGGCTGGCGACGCCCGCGCCTGCGCCCCCGCCCGCGAAAGGGGGCGTCGAAGGCATAAACAGCCACAGCAGCCCCAAGCCCACCACAACGGTGGCGCCAAGGGCCAACCCCTGGGCGCGGCGCGAAGCCAGCAGGAC
>JBBSTS010000440.1:0-1234 GCA_038235675.1 Myxococcota bacterium
CTGACCATGTACGACCGTCGCAACAACCTTGCCCGCCAGGTTGCCGAAGACGTGCGGCGCACCTACGGCGAGCGAGTCTACGCCGTCGCCATCCCCCGCAACGTGCGCCTGTCGGAGGCCCCGAGCTTCGGCAAGCCCATCCTGCTCTACGACGTCAGCTCCACCGGGGCGCAGAGCTACATGGAGCTGGCGCGCGAGTTTCTCGCCCGCCTGCCCGCCGCCGAGGCGGCAGCCTAAGCCCTGCTTCTAAGCCCACCTCTCTTTATTGACATAATCACGGAGCCGCCATGCCCGCCGACAGCGCCAAACGCAAAAATCCCCCCAAACCCGCCCCCCGCCGCAAAGCCCTCGGCAGGGGCCTCGCGGCGCTGATGCCGCCGGCCATGGCGCCGACACGCGGCGCCACGGCGGCTTCAGGCGCCGCGCGTGGGCTGACGCCCAGCAGCACCGGCCACCGCATGGTGCCGATCGAGAAGCTGGTGCCCGCGGCAACCCAGCCACGCAAAAATTTCGCCCAGGGGCCCCTCGAGGAGCTGACCGCCTCGATCAAGGTCCACGGCGTTTTGCAGCCCCCGGTGGTGCGCAAACGGGGCGATTCTTACGAAATCGTCGCAGGAGAGCGCCGCTGGCGGGCGGCCAGCTTGGCGGGCCTCAAAGAGATCCCGGTGTTCATCAAGGAGCTCTCCGACAGCCACGCCCTGCAGGTGGCGCTGATTGAGAACGTGCAGCGCCAGGACCTCGATCCATTGGAGGAGGCGGAGGCCTACGGCCGTCTGCTGCGCGACCATCAGCTCACCCACGACGCCCTGGCCCATGCGGTCGGCAAGAGCCGCTCGACGATCACCAACAGTCTGCGGCTGTTGAAGCTGCCCCGCCCAGTGCTGGAGATGTTGGCCGACGGCCGCCTCACCGCCGGCCACGCCCGCGCCCTGATGGCCCTGGACGACGCCCACGCAGCCCAGCAAGTGGCCACCGAAGTCGTAGGCCGCGGCTGGTCGGTGCGCGACGCCGAAGCCCGCGTTAAACGCCTGCTGCAGGGCCGCGCCGGCAAAGGTGCCGGAAAAAGAGACAAGACCTCAACCTCCGCCGCCGAGCAGGATCTGCAGGAGCGCCTACAACAGGCCATGGGAACCAAGGTCAAGTTGCTCCAAAAGCGCGGCAAGGGCCGCATCGAGATCTACTTCCAGTCGCTGGACGTGCTGGACGGCCTGCTTGACCGCCTCATCGTGTGAGA
>JBBSTS010000441.1:0-1233 GCA_038235675.1 Myxococcota bacterium
ACCTGCGGCTGCCAGTCCGCCAGGCCCGCCAACGTGCTGGCCACCTTTGCGGCGCCGGGCTTGATGACCACGCCGATGGTGAAGGTGGCCGCCGCGGGGGGAGGCTTGGATTGTAGCGAAGGGGAGGGCATGAGGTGCCCCAGGAGGGTGACACGCTTGCGTTGCCGACCGCAAGGTCGTAGGCCCATGGGATGGCTCCCCTCAGGCACAATTTTGGGGCCCGCCGGCCCGCGGTGCGCGCTTTTGCACCGGTGACCGTTGACGCTGGCCGAGCCTATCTGGTAGAGGCCAAGCCGTCGCAGCCGCATTTGGGCCGCACCACTGGGGTGGTAGTTAAGTTGGTTATAACGCCGGCCTGTCACGCCGGAGGCCGCGGGTTCGAGTCCCGTCCACCCCGCCAATTCGCCCCTTCGCCTGCCTGCCCATGAGCGCACCGCCTTTTCTTCTCTTTGGCGGCACCTCTTCAGAGCGACGCGTTTCGGTCGCTTCGGCGCAGAACCTCCTGGGCGTCCTGCCCGACGCCCAGCCGCTGTTTGTCGCCGCCGATGGCGGCGTTTTTCTTTGCTGCAGCGCCGAGGTGCATGCGCATGAGGGTCCCTTCGCGGCCGACTTCGTCCCTCAGGACGGGCGCCGCTGGCGCGACCTGCCGGCCCTGGCCGCTGAGCTGCCGCCCTTGACGCCCTTTTTCATCGCCCTGCACGGCGGCGAGGGCGAGAACGGCACCGTGCAGGCGCAGCTGGCCCGTCGTGGCCACCCCTTCACCGCCTCCGGTGCGGCCGCCAGCGCCTTGGCCTTCGACAAGGCGCAGACCAAGGCCTGCGTCGCTGCCGTCGGCGTGCCCTGCGCCGCCGGCGCGCGCATCGTCGGCGATGCGGCGCAGGTGACGGCGCAGCTGCAGGCGGCTTACGCCGCCTGGGGCCCGCTGGTGCTCAAACCAGTCGCCGACGGCTCGAGCGTCGGCCTGCTGTTCTTGCGCCTCGCCGCCGAGCTGCCCGCCGCCGCGGCACAGGGGGCGGCGGCGGCGCAGCCTTACCTTGCCGAGGCGCTGCTGGTGGGGGTGGAGCTGACCGTCGCGGTGGTGGCCCGTGGCGACGGCAGCTTGCAGGCGCTGCCGCCCACCGAGGTCCGCCTCGACGCTGGCCGCAGCTTCGACTTTGCCGGTAAATACCTCGGCCAAGGCAGCCGAGAGATCACCCCCGCCGAGGTGGCGCCGGCGGTGGCCGCCGCCGCCCA
>JBBSTS010000442.1:0-1217 GCA_038235675.1 Myxococcota bacterium
CAGGCCGCCATCCAAAAGCGCGGCAGCCCCGCCGCCGCCGCCGCCCCCGCCGCCTCGCCGCAGCGGCCGGCTGCCGCCCCGCCGCCGCCGCCTTCTACCCCTTCTCGCCCGGCCCCCTCCGGGCCAGCTGGCGCCGGCGAGCGCGTCGTGCCGATGACGCCGATGCGCCGGCGGATCGGCGAGCGCCTGCTGCAGGCGCAGCAGACCGCCGCCATCCTCACCACCTTCAATGAGGTGGACATGACGGCGGTCATGGCCTTGCGCCGCCGGCTACAGGACAGCTTCGTCAAGAAGCACGGCATCAAGTTGGGCTTTATGTCCTTCTTCGTGCGCGCCAGCGTCGACGCCCTGCGCGCCTTCCCCGAGGTCAACGCGGAGATCCGCGGCACCGACGTCGTCTACCACGACAGCATCGACATCGGCGTCGCTGTCGGCAGCGACAAGGGGCTGGTGGTGCCCGTCTTGCGGCGTGCCCACACGCTGAGCTTTCAAGCCATCGAGCAGCAGATCGTCGACTATGGCCGCCTTGCCGGCAACGGCAAGCTGAGCCTCGCCGACATGCAGGGGGGCACCTTCACCATCTCCAACGGCGGCGTCTACGGCTCGTTGATGTCCACCCCCATCCTCAATCCGCCGCAGAGCGGGATTTTGGGGATGCACAACATCGTCGAGCGGCCGGTGGGCGTCGACGGTAAGATCGAGCTGCGGCCGATGATGTACCTGGCGCTGAGCTACGACCATCGCATGGTCGACGGCCGCGGCGCGGTTTCCTTTTTGCGGCGGATCAAAGAGTGCCTCGAAGATCCCAGCCGCATGTTGCTGGAGGTTTGACGTGGCCAAAGACACACAAGAAACTTACGACCTGGTGGTCATCGGCAGCGGTCCTGGCGGCTACATCGGCGCCATTCGCGCCGCACAGCTGGGCCTCAAGGTCGCCTGTGTGGAGCGCGACGCCGCACTCGGCGGCACCTGCCTGCGCATCGGCTGCAGTCCCAGCAAGGCCCTGTTGGAGGCGTCGCAAAAGTATCAGGAGGCCAAACATGAGCTGGGCTCGCTGGGCATCAAGGTCGCGGCGGAGGCCGTCGGCTTCGATTTGGCGGCGATGATGCAACGCAAAGACAAAGTGGTGCAGCAGCTCACCCAGGGAATTGCCGGGCTGTTCAAAAAGAACAAGGTGGTCCGCCTGCACGGCCAGGCGCAGTTTACCGGCCGCGACG
>JBBSTS010000443.1:0-1203 GCA_038235675.1 Myxococcota bacterium
CGACGATGGCCGCGGCGTTGTCGGTGATCTTGTCGAAGAGTGACGGCCCGGTCGGCAAAAGGCTGCCGGCGGGCAGGTGGGCACGACGTGGGTCGCCGGGCATCAAGTTGATGCTTTTGAGGCCGGTTATCCCCCCCATGTCGAGGCTGCATTCGGTGCCCTCGTACAGGACGGTCTGCGGCTGCAGCTCCATCTCCACCTCGATGGCCGCCGGATCGTCCGGGGCGATGCGCATCGAGGCCACCCTGCCTATCCGCAGCCCCTGGTATTTGACCGGCGCGCTGCGCTCCAAACCGCTGATGCTGTCCAGAAAACGGGCCTTGAAGTAGATGCGAGGCTGCAGCAGGCGCATGCCCAACAGCACCCCCATGCACACCACCGTCAGGCCGATGCCGGTGACCAAAAAGACGCCCAGGCGCAGCTTTTCACCGCGGGTTAGCTCCACGGATCAGCCTTCCGGCAGGGTGGGGGGAGAGCCCAGGGCCTCGTAGACGGTGGGGAGGGCGGGATCGCTGGCCTCGTGGCGCGGCTGGCGATTGAAAAACCGTCGGACGCGCGGATCATTGAGCTGTTTTACCTCAGCCAGACGACCATCGCCAATGACGCGCCCGTCGGCGAGCATCAGCACCCGATCGGCTATGGCCTCGATGCTGGCCAGCTCGTGGCTGACCACCACCACGGTCATCGCAAATTGGTCACGTAAATCGAGAATGAGGCGGTCGAGCTCGGCGGCGGAGACGGGGTCGAGGCCGGCGCTGGGCTCGTCGCAGAGAAGGATCTGCGGGTCCAGGGCCATCGCCCGCGCCAGTGCCACCCGCTTGCGCATGCCGCCGGAGAGCTGCGCCGGCATGGCGGCGGCGGCGTGTGCCAGTCCCACCTGTGCCAGTTTCATCCACGCCATCTCGGCGATGAGCTTGGGGTCCAGCCCTGGGCGCTGCTGCAGCGGCAGGCAGACGTTCTGCAGCACGCTCAGCGAGCCCAGCAGGGCGCCGCCCTGAAACAGCATGCCCACCTCGCCGAGCAGCTCGTTGCGCTGACTCTCGTCGCTGCGCCAAAAATCTACCCCCAGCAGCTCGACCTCGCCGGCCTGCGGCCGGGATAGGCCCACCAGATGCTTGAGCAGGGTGGTCTTGCCGCAGCCTGAGCCTCCCAAGATCACCCGCACCTCGCCGCGCGCCACCTCCAGGTTGATGTCGTCGAGGA
>JBBSTS010000444.1:0-1203 GCA_038235675.1 Myxococcota bacterium
AAGCTGTAGGTGTACTGTCTCCGCCATTGACGACTCCCATGATTGATAGGAATTTACCTATCCCGAAGACAACTGTCCCTCAAGGAGAAAAGAATTTTTTTAAAAAAGATCTAGCGCTGCGCATCAACGCACGGCAGCGACGAGAGACGCAACGCGACACGACAAATCTCGGGATGAGGTCATGAGCTGGCAGATCAGCGGCCTGCGCCCGGCGTCTACAAAGAGCGCTGCGCGTTGGGACCCTTCCCGGCGTCTACCTTGACCAAGAAGAAGGCACATGAAGCTACTTTTCGCTGCTGGAAGACACCCTGTTTATCTTTCGGATCCCCGCCTACCGTCCGCAATCGACCACCCGGCGCGTAAGCCAGCGCGATCGCTTTATCTTCTTTGACGTCAGCGTTCGAAACGCTTTGATCGGCGCGCATCGGCGCTCGTCGGCGCCTGCCAACCACGACGGAGTATGGCGCCCTTTTCGAGCAGCAGAAAGCTGCGGTCGTTCGGCCAAATTGCAGACAGGTAAGTAGATTTCTACGTCGTGAGCCGAAGGCAATAACGGCAGCGGTTTTCCCAGGGCGGGGTCGCAATCTCCTACATTGAATTTCTCGCGAGAATTCTTCACCGCCTGGCGGGGCGCAAAACTTCCCAGGTGACCTGGGCCTGCTGGCCCCAGCGGTCAACGGCGAGGCAGCGGACGTGCAGCTCGCCAGGGGGGAGGCTGGCGGCGTCCAGCTGAGCCTCCAAGAGGGCACAGGGACAATGGCGCTGGACTTGTTGAAGGGGCGACGCCAAAGGCTCGCCGGCAGAGGTGACCACTTCGAGGCGCAGCTCGGCGATGCCGCTCGGATCGCAGGCGCGGCAGCTTAGGCGGCGGCGGCCGCTGAGGGTGCGGCCGGCACGGGCCGGGCGTAGCTCTATCTGTGGCGGCTCGACGTCTAGGGGAGTGCCGGCGGCGCCGAGCAGCGGCGCAACATCTGCGCTCAGGCAGTGTAACCAGGCGCGCAGGGCCGCCTCGGACACCGGCAGCGGCGGCTGCGTGGCAACGAACCGACGCACTGCCTGCGCCAGCGGCTGGCCGAAGAGCTCGGGGACGGGTGCCGACGGGCGCGCCTGCCATGGGGCCGTCGCGGCGACGGCCTCCACCAAGGCGGCGCTGCTGCAGCCCTTTTTACGGGCCATCGCCGCCAAACCGCCGAGGCTGGCATA
>JBBSTS010000445.1:0-1202 GCA_038235675.1 Myxococcota bacterium
CGAAGCCGCCCTCAAGGCCCAGCTCAACGAAGAACAGTTTCGCGTCACCCAGCGCGGCGGCACCGAGCCGCCGTTCCAAAACGCCTACTGGGACAACCACGCCGACGGCCTTTACGTCGACGTGGTCAGCCATAAGCCGCTGTTTAGCTCGCTAGACAAGTACGACTCCGGCACCGGCTGGCCGAGCTTCTCCCGCCCGTTGGCGGGCGACCTGGTCCTCAAAGACGACGTCAGTCTCGGCGGCCGCCGCACGGAAGTACGCTCGCCGGGGGTCGACAGCCACCTCGGCCACGTCTTTGACGATGGCCCGGGCCCCAGCGGCCAGCGTTTCTGCATGAACTCCGCGGCCCTCAAGTTCGTTCCCCTCGAGGAGCTCAAGGCGGCGGGTTTGGGACGCTTCCTCTTCGACTTCGCCGCCAAGCGCCACTGGCAGGTGGCGACCCTGGCTGGCGGCTGCTTCTGGGGCATGGAAGAGTTCTTCGCCCAGCAGCCCGGCGTCGTCGCCACCCAGGTGGGCTACACCGGCGGCAGCCTGGCGCGTCCGGGCTATCATGACATCACCACCGGCCGCACCGGCCATGCCGAGGCCCTGCAGGTTCTCTTCGACCCGCAGAAGACCGACTATGCCGACCTGCTGCTGCGCTTTTTCCGCATCCACGACCCCACCACCCTCAACCAGCAGGGCAACGACCGCGGCACCCAATACCGCTCCGCCATCTTCGTTGCCGACGCCGCCCAGCGCGCCGCTGCCGAGAAGGTGCTGGCGCGGGTGCAGAAGTCGGGCAAATGGCAGGGCACCCTCAGCACCCGCATCGAGCCGCTGCAACAATTTTGGCGCGCCGAGGAGGAGCACCAGGCGTACCTAGAGAAGCACCCCGGCGGCTACAGCTGCCACAGCGAGCGGCCGTTTACTTTTTAAAAGGGTGGCGCCCTCGTAGCAGGTAGACGCCGGCGCCCAGCACCAGCCAGAGCAGCAGACGCCGCAGGGTCGCGGGCCCGGCGAGGCTTAAAAGGCCCAGGCAGCTCAGCGCACACGCCCCCGGCACCAGGTAGGCGCCGCCCGGCAGCGCGAAGCGGCGCGGCAGCTCGGGATGGCGGCGGCGCATCAGGGTGACCGCGATGCTCACCAGGATAAAGGCGACGAGCGTGCCGCTGCTGCACAGCTCCCCCAGCATCCCCACCGGCAACAGGGCCGCCAGCAG
>JBBSTS010000446.1:0-1180 GCA_038235675.1 Myxococcota bacterium
ACGCGCCGCCGCCGTCGCGCGCGGTGGCCCTCATCGACGCCGGCAACGATCCGACAGCGACGGCGCTGCGGGCGCAGCTGCAGGCGGACGGACGCAGGCTGCAAGAAGTGGCGCTGGTGCTGCTTACCTGCGGGCTGCGCGCCCAGCGCGCCGGCGCAGCCGCCTTCGCCGCCGCGCAGGTCTACGTCGGCGGCGACGACCTTGAACTGGCGCGTGAACAGCGGGCGCCAGCGGCGCCATGGCCCCGCCTGCAGCAGCGCCTGCGACGACGGCCGCCGCGGGTGGCCGTGCACGCGCTGCTGCCGGGCACCCGCCTGTGCCTCGGCGTGCTGCCCATCGACGTCGTCGGCCTGCCGGGAGTCACCGCCGGCAGCCTCGGCTACGTTGCCGCGGGGGTCGCCTTCGTCGGCGACAGCCTGCGGCTTTCGCCGCCGGGTTGGCGCCTGTGGGATTGGCCGCATACGGCCGATCGCCGCAGCAATGCCCTGGCCCTTCACCGTCTGCGACGGCATAGTTTCACGACGCTCGCCGACGCCTCTTTCGGCGCCGTGCGGCGGCCGGTCGACCTTTAGATAGAGGGACTTAAAGCTCCAGCGCAATGACCGTCGGCAGCGGCGCGTGCACCATCGCCTGGCCCGGCAAGAGGGTACGGGAACTGCCGTATTGGCCGTAGAGGGTAAGGCTTAGCTCTGGCGAACGCACCGCCAGCTGTGACTCGAGGCCGCCATCGAGGTTCATGGCGCGGCGGACCTTCAGAGGGCCGCGCTGCAGCCACTGCGCCAGATCTTCGAGGGTGACGGCACCCTCCGTCATCACCACCATCAGAAGGCCGTTTTGGCTCTCGGCCACCACCGTCCGGCAGGCGGCCAGCTGCGAGCGCCGCACGCGCACCTGGCCGTGCTCGTCGAGCAGCATCATCGACTGGACGACGTTGTGGTAGCCGTCGACGAGGCTCTGGCGCGGCAGGTCGCGAAAGGGGGGCTGGCCGAGGTCGAGGATGCGGCTCTGGGGCCCGCGGGCGGCGGCGCGCGCCGACAGCGGCCCGCTGACCAGCAGGCCCAAATAGGCCGGCTTGAGCCGCGACGCCAACGGCACGCCGCGGCCCTTGAGCAGGCCCAGGTGCAGCTGAAAGGGATCGAACTGGCCGCCGTTGAAAACCACCGCGGCGCCCAGCTGGGTG
>JBBSTS010000447.1:0-1179 GCA_038235675.1 Myxococcota bacterium
CAGCGGCGCCACATTTGCGACGGCGGCTCTGTCGGCGGCGATCAGCGGCAGGGCCTTGTTGGGACTGGGGGTACGCCGCTTGATGGTCAGCAGCCGGGCAATGGCCTGCGGCCGTGCCGGCAGGGCGCCCAAGGCATAGAAGGTTTCGGTAGGGTAGATGATCACCCCGCCGCGCCACAGGGCCGCCAGGGCCTGCTGCAAGGCGGCGGCGCCCCAAGGAAGGCAATTAGGCTCGGCGGACATCCCCGATGGTCTGCCGCCAACGGCCAGAGCTGTCAACCAAACTTTTGCGCCGCGCTCAGCCGGCCTGCGTCCCTGGCGCCAAGCAGGTGGTGTAGCCCAACACGAGGTTGTAGCCGCACTGCTTGGCGGTCGGCGTGCAGTCGTCGCGCACCACGGTTTTGCCGTCGCGACACCACACCGCCACGTTGCCGTCGCAGCGGCCGGCGAAAGAGGCACCACTGCAGCCGGCCTGGGCGGCGCTGTCGGGTGCGGGGCCGCAGGCGAACTGCTGCTCGGTGTAGGACCAGATGCAGTGGCCGCCAGAGGTGCCGCAGTTCTGCGTCTGCAGGGTTTGGGTATCCCCATCGCAGTACGTCAAAAGCAGGCCGTTGCATTGGCCGCGGGTTGGCACCGACGCGCAGGGCACCTCGACGTCGGTGCCGTCGTCGGCGGACGGGCTCGTCTGCGCCGGCGTCTGCGTCGGCAGCTTGAGGACGCCAGCCACGACGTCCAGACGCGTCGCCACCGTCTGGCCGCTGCAGTCCGCCGTCGTCGTGCTCGAGGTGAGCGCGGCGAGGAGCAGGCCGCCGGCCATGTCGGTGTAGATGAGCGGCGCGCCGTTGTCGCCCAGGCAGGGAGAGGCGTTGTCCCAGCGAAGCTGCAATGGGCCCAAGGTCTCTAGGCTGACTGGCAGCACCTGCAGGGCACCACTGGCGCTGCGGGTGCCGCTGTCGGAGGCACCGAAGCCGGCAGCCTGCAACGTCGCCCCCAACGCATCGTCGGGCAGGCGATCGACCACCGCCAGCGGCGCCACCTGCGCATCGGCGCCGAGGGTCAAGACGGCGACGTCATAGGCGCGGGTGCTGGGGCTAAATAGGGGGTGGGCAGCGATCTGCAGCACGGGGATGCGAAACTTTGGCAGGTTGAGGTTGTCCCCCAGCAGCAGGTCGACGCTGG
>JBBSTS010000448.1:0-1170 GCA_038235675.1 Myxococcota bacterium
CACCTTCTCCGGCTGGGTGGCGCAGCCGCATGGCCTGGTGTTGGTCACCGGCCCCACCGGCAGCGGCAAGACCACCACCCTCTACGCCAGCCTGCAGGCCCTGGCCGACCGGGCGGTCAACGTCACCAGCGTCGAGGATCCCATCGAGATGGTCATCGAGGCCTTCAACCAGGTGGCGGTGCAGCCGAAGGCGGGGCTGGATTTCCCCCAGGCGCTGCGCGCCATTCTGCGCCAGGACCCGGACGTCATCATGGTGGGCGAGATCCGCGACGCCGCCACGGCGCAATTGGCGGTGCAGGCGGCCCTGACCGGCCACCTGGTGCTCTCCACCCTGCACACCGACAGCGCCGCGCATGCCGCAGTGCGGCTACAGGAGCTGGGGGTGCCCAGCTACTCGGTGGCTGCAGCGCTGCGCGGGGTGATGGCGCAACGATTGCTGCGCCGACTCTGCCGCCGCTGCCGCATCCCCACCGCCGTCGCCGAGCTGCGCGGGCTCGTCGAGCTGCTGCAGCTGTCGCCGGCACAGAAGGCGCAGGTGGCCAAGACCTTCATGCCGGGCGGCTGCGGCGCCTGCCGCCATACCGGCTACAGTGGCCGCCTGGGGATCTTCGCCCTGTTGCCGCAGGGAGAGCCAAAAGAGGCCATGCCACGCCCTGGGGCGCCCCTTGGCGATTTGGTCGCCAGTGCGCTGGCGGCGGTGGTCGCCGGTGACACCTCGCTGGCCGAGCTTCTGCGGGCGCTGGGGCGCAACGGCGCGGCGTGAGGGGTTGCTTTTGGCCTGCGCATGCGTAAAATCCGCCCCGTTGCGGCAAGCGCGCGCCTGCCTGACGACATTCCACCTACAATGTGTTGCGACCGGAAGGGGGTGAAGAACGCGTGACGAAAGTTGTTGTCAAAGAGGGAGAGCCTTTTGAAAAGGCCCTCAAACGCTTCAAAAAGAAAGTTGAAGCGGCTGGGATCCTCAAAGAAGTCCGCCGACGAGAGCATTATCTTAAGCCCTCCATCCGCAAAAAAGAGAAACAGCGCTCGGCCGAAAAACGCCGCCGACGCAGTGCGAATCGTTCCCGACGTTAACTTTTGCCCGCTTCCCCCAACGGCCACCGATCCGGGCCGGTATGGGGGAAGTTTTTTTATGCCATGCCGTCAGCTGTCCGTCGGATACAAGGAGTA
>JBBSTS010000449.1:0-1167 GCA_038235675.1 Myxococcota bacterium
CGCCACCTCCTGCAGCCCCAGCATCGGCGGCACCAGCAGGCCGGTTAAGTCTGCGACATGGCCGGAGATCTCCGCGACGAACGCCTGCTGCAGGGCCGCGTCGTCGAAGGCCCGCGCCTGCGCCACCGGCGCCAGCGTCGGCATGCGGCAGGGCACCGCGACGAAGCGTGGTGGCCGCGCAAAGCGGCGCACGTCGTAAGTCAAACCACGCACCAGGCTCGCCGCGGCGAAGGTAGGATCGCCGGGGCGGTCGAGCACCCCGACGGTGCCACCGGCATCGAGCGCCAGCCCTCGGTGCGGCGCGAAGAGGCTGCCGGCCGGCACCACCGTTCCCATCGACGAGGCGGCCGGCCTGTTGGCGGCGTCGAGATTTAAATCGTCGAGGTCCAGGCCGCTGCCTGCCACCGCCCGCTGCAGTTGCGCGTAGCCTTCGGCCAGCGACGCCAGCGTCGTCGCGAGCCCCATGCCGCCGTAGGGGTGGCGCGGCCGGTGGGCCAGGATGTCCTCGACGTGGTCGCGCAGGCTGCGGTCCGCGCGGCGCGCCTGTGGCTGCAGGGCGGGGGTAAAGGCCAGATCCAGCGCCCCCGTCGAAAGCGCCGTCGCCCCCCAGGAGCGGCTGGCCACGGCCACCCGTGCGCCGGTCTGGCCGGCTGCGAGCGCCGCACTGATCCCGGCGAGGCCACCGCCGACGACGAGGAGATCAAGCATAGGGCACCTGCGTCGGCAGCTGCCACAGACCGGTGTACTGGGCCATCAACGCCTCGGCCTGCGCCAGCTGCGCGCCGATCAGCACCGGCCGCGCCGAGCGCCAGCGCCGCCGCAGCAGCTGCATCAGGGCGGCGCGCTCCTCCGGAACGCTGAGCTGGCGCTCCTCGGCGAAGATCTGCGCGGCGCGCAGGCCGCCGCGCAGGCCCATGTCGGCACCCATCGCCAGGCGGCAGCGCATCATCAAGTCGGCCAAACTGTGCACGAACTCATGGCGGATGCAGTGACGCAGCTCGCACTCCAAGAGCGGCTCACAGGGGTCGACGACGTTGAGTCCACCAGGGCTCTGCTGTCCCTGGCGCAAGATCCCCTCGGCGAGGGCGCCGTGGCGCGCGACCAGGCGGCGCACCGCCAGCTCGGCGACGCCAAACTGGCGTGCCAGCGCCTGCGGATCGGGTCGGC
>JBBSTS010000450.1:0-1152 GCA_038235675.1 Myxococcota bacterium
GACGGCGACGATTTGGCCTGGCTGGTGGCCCATCACCTGGACATGTTTCGTCTCTCTCAACGACGTGATCTCGACGACCCGCAAATGCTGCATCGGTTTGCGCGCGAGGTGGGCAGCGCCGCGCGCCTCGACATGTTGCTGGTGCTGAGCTTTGCCGACGCGGTGACCACTGGGCCGCAGGCGTGGACGGCCTGGAAGGGCGATTTGCTCTGGCAGCTCTATGCCCGCACGCGCCAGCTCTGCGCCGCGCCGGCGCTCGCCGCGCCGGCCCGTGCCGACGCCTACGCTGCCGCCTGCACCGCCGTATGCCGGGTGCGGCCGCAGCAGCCGGCGCTGCCGGCTTTTTTGGCCAGCCTGCCGGCGCGCCACGTCGGCCAACAGTCGCCCGCACGGCTGCTGCAACAGTTTGACCTACGCCAGCAGGCGCAGGCTGCAGGACAGGCGGCGGTGCAGGTTCAGGCTGGCGCAGCGGGTCAGCCCTGGCGGGTGGATTTGGCCGGCCGCCATCGTCGTGGGCTGCTGGTCAGCCTGACCGGCGTGCTTGCCTCTTTTGCGCTGAGCGTCGACGCCGCCCACCTGTGCCGCAGCCAGGACGGCTGGGCCTGGCTAAGCCTGTGTCTGCGGGCGCGTTCTGCAGCCATGGCGTCGCCACGCGCCTGGGCGCAGGTCGGCGACGAGCTGCAACAGAGCTTCGTCGGCGAGGAGCACTTCGCCGCCCGCCTGGCGGAGCGCCAGCGTGCGGATCGGGCGACGCGCCGCAGCCTGCCGCAGCCGTCCGTACGGGTGGCCTTCGAGCCCCTGGCGCAGGCGGGCGCCACCGTCGTCGACATCTACGCTCCCGATCGCATCGGCCTGCTGCACGCCATCTGCGCGGCGCTGCATGTGGCCGACGTCGAGGTCGTCCTCGCCCGCGCCACCACCGAGGGGAGGCGGGCGATCGACGCCTTCTACCTGGTCGAGGCCAGTGGCTTGCCGCTGAGCGCTGCCCGCCAATTACAGCTCGCCGACGCCCTGCGGGCCGCCGCGCGCCTCTAGAGGCCATCTCAAAAACCCTCCGCGTCGCCAGAGCACCTACCTGGGGCCGCTGACCCACGTGCTCGGGTTCAAAATCCTCGCCATACCTACGGGTATGGCTGTGGTTTTGCCCCCTGC
>JBBSTS010000451.1:0-1145 GCA_038235675.1 Myxococcota bacterium
CCTCGACGGCCGGCATCGGCGTCGCGGCCGCCCCACCTTCGACGCCCAAGTCGGCCCAAAAGCTGGGCAGGTAGACCTCGCCAGCGAGGGCCTCGCCGGTGAGCGGATGCACCTGCACGGTCGCGAAGGCTAAGCCCGCGCGGGTAAAGGGCACCCAGCGGATCATCACCTGGCCCCACGGCGGCAATGCCCGAGGGTCGAGCTCCCCCTCGACGCGCACCAGCGGCCGCTGCGCGGCCTGGTTCCAGTATTCGATGCCCTCGCGGATGGCGGCGACGATGTGCGGCGGTGCCCCGCGGGCAATGACGAAGGGGATCGGCGCGCGCCGGGTGTCCCAGCGCACCGCAAGATAGTCTTTGCGCCCATCGCCTGGGCGCACGCGCTCGGTCTCCAGGTAGCCCACCCCCATCTGGCGGCTGCTCAGCCGCGGTGGCAGGCCGTCGACGCGCAGCGGCGTGAGGCGCAGGACCAAGTGGGCAGAAAAACGCACCTGCGTTTCGGGCCGCACCACCCCCACCTGCTCGATCTCCAGGGCGTCGCCGCGCACGGTAAGATTTTTAATGAACGGATCGCTCAACAGCAGCGACGCCGCGGGCATCGCCGCCGCAGACAGCGAATCGGAAAAAGCCTCCTCGAGCAGGACGTCTGCATGGCCGTCCTCCCAGTCAAACGTGAGGTGATCGGCGTCCTGGTGGGTCAGCGTGAAGGTGCGCAGCAGCTTTTGGCTGCCGTAGCTGGCGTAGATGGCCTCGGGGTTGACATCGAAAAGGGCCAATTTATTGCCCTGGCATTCGAAGCGCACCACCTGCGACTTGAGAAAGCGGGTGTTGGGCGCCGGCGAGGCGAGCATGATCGCGGGGTGCAGCAAAAAGGTCTGCGCCAGGGCGCTGCGCCGTAGGCGCACCTGGGATCCATCGAGCGAAAAGGGTGCGCCATCTCCCTGGATGGGGGCGGCGAAGGGCGCGGCGTCCGTGGCCGGCGCCAGTCGCGTCGATGATTCTGCGGGAGCCGTCGGGAGGGCCGGACAGGCAAGCAGCGCCAACGAAGTCCAGATAAGTGGCCAACGGCGAGCAAAACGTCCCATACTTATTTCCTTACCATTTTTTGGGCAGCCTCCTCCTACACACCCGGCGCCGCACTGACAA
>JBBSTS010000452.1:0-1122 GCA_038235675.1 Myxococcota bacterium
GAAGCTGCCCCCCAACGAGGGGATGTAGGCCTGCCGCTGGACCACTGCCGCCGGCTCGACTGCGGCGATCAGGGCTGCGACGTCAAAGCTGCTCAGCCAACCGCTGCTGAAGCGCTGGTTGAAGTTGGCGTTGACGACGAAGGCGCGCTGGCCGTCGGCGCTGAGTGTCAGGCTGGTGGGATAAAAAAAAGGTTGGGCATCGGTGGGGCGCGTCAGCGGCTCGGCACGCCCGCAGGCGGCAGCCAATAGGACGACCGAGAGGAGGTGTGCCGTGCGCATGCCTCGGGCGCATAGGACATAAGCCACGCAGGGGTCAACCTCGCCGGCAGAGGCGGTCGAAGGCGCAGCGCCGGCAGGTGGCGCGATCGGGGGTCGGCGGCAGATGGGCGTCCTGCTGGCCGTCGAAGGCGGCGGCAAAAGCCGCCGCCGCCGGCAGCGGCGCAAACGTTAAGGGGGGCGCCGCGGCGATGGCGCGCATCTTGGCCGCTGACGTGGCGATGCGTGCCCTGGCGGCCTGTTGTTGAGCGGCGTCCACCTCGAAGGACTGCACCCTGCCCTCCTGCAGGTAGACGAGGTGGGCGCGCGGCAGCCCGCGGCCACCCCAGGTTTGGCTGGCGTAGAGGCCGTAGAGGGCCATCTGCTCGGCGTCGCCGGCATGTGCGGCGCCGGTTTTCCAGTCGACGATGTGCACCAGCCCGGCGTCGTCGCGATAGGCCAGGTCCGGCTTGACCACCACCGTGACGCCCGCCTGCTGCAGGGTGCCCTGGCTCTCCTGCGCCAGGCGGGCGTGGCGCGGCGTCGCCGCCATCGCCACGACCTTTGGCATGGTGAAAAAATGTAGCAAGCAGCGCTCCAGGCGGCCACGCATCGACGCCGCCTCGGCGGCGGCGAGGCCGGCGGGCAGCCGCGCGACGCCTTGGGCGCGCAGCGCCTCCTGCGCGGCAGAGTCCAGCGGCGCCGCGGCCTGCAGCGCCGTATCGACGAGGCCATGGAGGATCTCGCCCACCCAGACGACGGCGGGACGCTGCCGCTTGAGAAAGGCCAGCTCGCGCAACAGCGGCAGTGCCTTGAGCTCCGCCGCGGCGGCGCCAACGTGGTAGGTGAGATACTACTGCCGCGTGC
>JBBSTS010000453.1:0-1117 GCA_038235675.1 Myxococcota bacterium
ATGGGGATCTTTTTGGGCTACCACATGCTGGTGGAGCCGCCGCCGCCCGCCGCTGAGGCGACGGCGACGGCGACGGCCGAAACGGCAGGGCCCGCACCTGTGATGCCGCCCGCTGCCGCCGCCGGCGATGGGGCCGGGTTGGCCGCGGTGCCGTTGAGGCCGTCGCCGGCAGGACCGCGGCAAAGCCGCAGCTTCGACCAGGGGCCGCTGCGGGGCCGATTGCTCAACGAGGACGCCGGTTTGGCGGCGCTGGACCTGCGCGATTTTGCCGCCGCACCGGCCACCGGGGCGGCAAAAGAGGCGGCGCCTGAGCCCCTATCGCTGGCGGCACCGGGCGCCGAGCTGCAGGCACGGATCCAGTGGCTTCTGCCCAGCGCCGAGTCCATCGCGCTGCATTTCACTGCCGAGACCCAAGGCAGCACCGGCCACACGCTGGCCGGGCGTAGCGCGCAAGGCGTCGAGGTGGAGGTCGAGCTGCAGCCGCAGGCGGACACCTACGGGCTGCTCTACACCCTGCGGGCCCACAACGCCGGCCAGCAGGCGGTGCCAATGGCGGCTCAGATCACCCTCAGCCTGGCGTCGGCTCCCGGCGGCGGTGGTGGCCTTTTTACCAGCAAGGACAACGAAGCGAGCCTGCGGGCGCTGTGTCAGGCAAGTGGCTCGCTGCTGAGCAAAGAGGCCGCGAGCCTTATCGACGCGCCACAGAGCAGCCGCGGCGGCCTGCAGTACGTCGGCCTCGATCGGCAGTATTTTTTGCTCGCAGCGGTGCCGCAGACGCCCACCCAAGGGGCCTGCACGCTGCAGCGCCAGGGCGATCGGGTGGAGGCGGTGTTGACGTTGGCCGCGGCAACCCTGGCGCCCGGAGAGCGGCATGAGCAGGGGATCTGGCTGTTTGCGGGGCCCAAGCGAGACGCCGAGCTGGCGGCGGTGGCGCCGGTGCTCACATCTTCGATCGACTACACCATCTGGAAGATCCCCTTGGGCTTTTTGGCGCGCCCGATGGTGTGGCTGATGAACCTCTTCCACTCTTGGACCCACAGCTGGGGGGTCGCGATCATGCTGCTGACGCTGGTGGTCAAGTCGGTGCTTTTGCCGGTGACCTACAAGAGCGTCGTCG
>JBBSTS010000454.1:0-1114 GCA_038235675.1 Myxococcota bacterium
CCGGCGGCGTCGCCCTGTTGGCCGCCGCGCCGCCGGGCGCCAAAGGAAGCGCGCCTTTGCCCTTGCTGTCTGGACGCGAGGTGGCGCGCGGCCGCGCCCTGGTGCTTGCCAGCGACGGCCTGTGGCGCTGGCGCTTCGCGGCCGATGCCGACGCTCAGGCACCGCGCGCCTACGCCCGCTTATGGGAGAACATGTTGCGCTGGCTGGTGCGCGACCCCGCCCATCAGCGGATCCGCATCTGGCCGGCAGATCGGCAGCCGCGTCCAGACGCGCCGGTGCAGCTGCGCCTGCGGGTGCTGGACGCACAATATCGCCCCACCCCCGAAGCCTGCGTGCAGGTGCGCCTGCAGCGCGACGGCCATCCCTTCGGCGAGCGGCGCGGCGCGCCAGCCAAAGAGGTGGACGAGGACCTCGCCTGGTTGCGTTTCGCGGCGCTGCCGGTGGGTGCCTACCAAGTCGACGCCCTCGCCTGCCGCGGCCACTTCGAGCTGGGGCGCGCCCGCAGCGTCTTCGTGGTGCAGCACGGCGGCCATGAGCTCGACGACGTGGCGCCCCACCCGCGCCTGCTGCGCCAGCTCAGTGCGACCACCGGCGGACGCCTGCTGCCGCTGCAGCCGAAGAGCTGGCAGCAGCTGGCCCTCACCCAGCAAGAGGGCGCCACCCAACGCCGCGAGCTGGTGACCCTGTGGGATAACGGCGCGGTGCTGTTGGTGCTGACGGCCCTCGCCGCCGCCGATTGGTGGCTGCGCCGCCGCGGCGGCCTGCTCTAGGCCTGGTCGGCGGCCGTGCGCCTGCGCTAAGGTGCGCCGAAGATGGCTGCAATTTTTACCTCGCCGGGCCGACGGCGGACGCTGCTGGGCGCCCTGCTCTGCTTGCTGGCCCTTTTCGCATGGCTCGGCCCTAGGCTGCTGCGGCCGCCGCTGGCGCTGCCGCTCGCGGCACAGGTCCTGCAGGCGATCCCCGCGTCGCTACCGGAACGAGGGTCACTGCTGGCGCTCGACCACGACTTTGACCTTTTGCGCACCGTCGTCGTGCAGGTCCAGGCGCCGCCGGGTGCTGACCTCCTCGACCCCATCTTTTTACAGCGCCTCGAATGCCTCACCGCAAGCCTGGA
>JBBSTS010000455.1:0-1100 GCA_038235675.1 Myxococcota bacterium
ATCGAAAGACAGCGACTGCGGCGTTTCGGTGCAGAGGGTCACCAGCTCGCCACGGGCCTGCGCCTGAGTCTGCTCGCAGATCACCTTGAGGTTGGTGGTCTTTCCCGCAAGGCTGGGCCCGAAATAGACGACTTTACAGTGGATCTCCTTCGAGCTGTAATTGACGAAGGACATGGGCTCTCCCGCTTGCGGCCTGACCTTTCGACGCTAGCAAGGAAATTCTAAGGGATCAATTTTGGCTGTCGGCAGTGGCCTCAGAGGGGTTGGCGCTCGCTCAGAGCCCGGCCCAGCGTGCCGTGGTCGAGGTACTCGAGCTCGCCGCCCAGGGGGATCCCCGCAGCCGGACGGCTCAGCCGCAGCTGCAGCGGCCTGATCAAGCTGGCCAGGTACAGAGCGGTGGCGTCGCCCTCGACGTCGCTGCTGGTGGCGACGATCACCTCCTCCACGCTGCCGTCACGCAGGCGCTCGAGCAGCAGCGGCAGCTTGAGCTCGGCGGGACCGATGCCGTCGAGCGGCGCCAGGGCGCCGTGCAGCACGTGGTAGAGGCCGCGGTAGGCGCCGCTGGCCTCGATGGCACGTAGGTCTGCCACCCCTTCGACGACGCAGAGCAGTCGCGCGTCGCGGCGATCATCGAGGCAGAGGGCGCAGTGCGGCCCGGTGCAGAGGTTCTGGCAGCGGCTGCAGAGGCCGACGTGGGCCCCCACGTCAGAAAGCGCCGCGGCCAAATCGCCGGCCAAGGTGGGGGTGCCGTCGACGGGCTGCGGACAGGAGGCCTTGATGATGTAGTAGGCCAGGCGGGCGGCGCTGCGCTCGCCCACCCCCGGCAGGCGTCCCAGCTCCCCCACCAGGCGGGCGATGGGATCGGGGCTCACGTGGGCATTTTTGGGGGTAAATCGAGGTCGCCCAAATTGACGCCAAACTCGCCGGCCAGGCCGCTCATGCGCGCCTTGTGGCGCCGCTCGACGTCGTCGGTGGCCTGGTTGAAGGCTGCTTTGAGCAGGTCCTCGAGCAGGCGCAGGTCGTCGCTGCTCAGGCCCACGCCCAGACCCTTGGCGTCGATCTGAAGCGCTTCGACCTTGCCTCTGCCACTCATCGTCAGC
>JBBSTS010000456.1:0-1073 GCA_038235675.1 Myxococcota bacterium
CGGCTGCCGGAGGCAATGTCCTCTTTGTACTCTTCGCCGGGCTCACGCAGGTGGACGTGCATGTCGACCAGGCCCGGCGTCACCCAGCAGCCGCGCGCGTCGAGGACCGCGGCGCCCGCGGGCGGCGTCAGCGCCTCGGCAACCTGCGCCACCTCACCGCCATCGAGGCGCAGGTCCGCCGGGCCATCGATGCCGCTGTGGGGGTCGATGAGGCGGCCACCGATGATCCATAGGTCGCTCATGCGGCCTCCGTCAGCAGCGCATCGAGCACCGCGGCGCGCACGGCCACGCCGTGCTCGACCTGGTTTGCCATGAGGCTGCGCGGGCCCTCGACCAGCTCGTCGGCGAGCTCGACGCCGCGCAAGACGGGGCCAGGGTGCAACAGCATCGCCCGCGGCGCCAGGCGCTGCAGGCGCGCTTCGCTGAGGCCGTACTCCTCGGCGTACTCCCGCAGCGAGGGCACCAGGCCGGCGGCCATGCGCTCCTGCTGCAGACGCAGGGCGATGACCGCGTCGGCGCCGTCGAGGGCGGCGGCCAGCGGCAGGCGCCGCACCGGCGCCAGCGCCCCAAGGCGCGACGCCGCTGGCACCAACGGGCCTGGGCCGCAGAGGCGCACCGACGCGCCAAGCGCTTGCAGGCCAAAGATGTCCGAACGCGCCACCCGTGAATGCAGCACGTCGCCGACGATGGCTACCTGCAGGCCGGCGAGGCGGCCAAAGTGGCGGCGCAGGGTGTACAGGTCGAGCAGGCCCTGGGTGGGGTGCTCGTGGGCGCCGTCGCCGGCGTTGATCACCTGGGCGCGGACGTGGCGGGCGATGAAGGCGGCGGCGCCGCTGCGGGCGTGGCGCAGCACCAGTGCGTCGGCATGCATCGCGTCGAGGGTGCGGGCGGTGTCGCGCAACGACTCACCCTTGGATGCCGCCGAGCCGGAGGCGGCAACGTTGACCGCGTCGGCGCCCAGGCGCTTGGCCGCCAGCTCGAAGCTCACGCGCGTGCGGGTGCTGGGCTCGAAAAAGACGTTGAGAACGCTGCGGCCGCGCAGGCGCACCACCTTTTTATCCGCCTGCGCAAAG
>JBBSTS010000457.1:0-1073 GCA_038235675.1 Myxococcota bacterium
CCAGAGCAGCGACATTCGGCGGTGAATTTGACGCCTTCGGCGGCGCGGGGCATAAGGCCAGCAGCACATTTCTGGAGGCCGGCCGTCATCTGATGAGTACACCCTATGTTGCATGAGCCGCCCGGCGACCTGACCTGCCCCGACCTGTTGGTTCTCGGCAACGCCTGCATCGACCGTCAAATAGCCCCCGACGCCCCGGCGACGGCGCAGCCCGTCGAGCGCCTGGGAGGCGCGTCGGCCTTCGCCTCGCGCGTCGCCTCCCTTGGCGGCGCCCGGGTGGGCATGGTCGCGGCGGGCCCGGCGCATTTTGCGCGACTCCACGCGCTGGGCAAGGCACCCGGGATCTCGCTGGCGGTGCAGCCCTGCCAGGCCAGCACCCTCTTCGAGGTCTATGGCAGCGGCCCCAACCAGACCCGGCGCGAGCGTGCGGTCTGCACCGCCGCCGTCCTTGCCCCCCACAGCATCCCCCAAACATGGCGCAACGCCCCCGTCACCTACGTCGCGCCCGTCCTCGATGAGTGTCCGGCTGCCTTGGTGGACGCGGTGCGAAGCCCGGTGGTGGTGGTGGGGGCGCAGGGCTGGCTGCGGCAGCTCGACGCGCATGGCTGGGTCAACTTCGCCGAGGCCACTGCTTTTTTGCGCCCGCCGCGCAACGTCACCGCGATGATCTTTTCCGAGGCAGACCACCCGCAGGCTGGTACCGCCGCCGCAGCGCTGGCGCGCCAGGGGATCTTGGTGGTGGTCACCCAAAGCAGCGCCGGCGGCATCATCTTTGCGCCACGGCAGCCGCCGCAGCGCTACGTGGCGGTCGACGCCGTTGAGCGCGACACCACCGGCGCCGGCGACTGTTTTGGCGTCGTTTTCGCCCTGGCCTTGGGGCAGAAGATCTCGCTGCAGGCAGCTGCCTCACTCGCGGCGCGCGCGGCGGCAAAGGTGGTCGAGGGCCCAGAGCTTGGCACCTTGCGCCTTGCGGACCTTGAGCAGGTTCGGCGCGCCGCCTAGAGGCTTGCGGCGCTGGCGCGCGGTGCGGGGGCTTCTTTTTCTTCGAGGTAGAGCTGCGTCAGCACCTGCAC
>JBBSTS010000458.1:0-1065 GCA_038235675.1 Myxococcota bacterium
CCGGTTGCGCGAGGGGGCGGCTTTTTCGGTCGCCACCGCGGCGATGATCGGCGAGGCCTTCTTGGAACTGCAGCCAGGTACGGCGGCGGCACCGGCTTTGTCGGGGGCCGCCCTGCGCGGCCACGATACGCCGCGCCTCTATGAGATGAGCCAGCAGCTGGCGCAGGTGCTGCGGGTCGCCGAGCCCATGGTGCAGGCATTCGAAAGGGACGCCAGTGCCCCGCCCGCCGGCGCGCCGACCGCTGCCCCCAGCCTTGGCCACTCGCTGGGGCGCCTGGCGGCGCAGCTGGCCGACGGCTTCGCCGCCCATCCCGAGGCGCTGAGCGACGCGGTCCTGCACCTAAGCCGCGCCAGCCGTGCCGGCGCTGAGCTGCTTGCCGGCCTGCAGCTGGCGGTGGGCCCCGGCGCCGATCTGCGCGCGCTGCTGCAGGCGGCGCGCGGCGCGACGCAGGAACTGCAGCAACACGTCCGGCCGCTGCTGCAGCAGGGACGCGACGTGCTGGCGCAGGCCGACGCCCTCGGCCGCCGCGCCAACCGCCAGTGGGACGATGCCGCCGTCGCCAGCCTACAGCGCGACCTGCAGGCGGGCCTCGCTCAGCTGCAGGGGCTCGGTGCGCAGGGGCAACGGCTGCTGCAGGCGCTGGAGCAGGGGCGCGGCACCGTCGGCGGTCTGCTGCACGATCCGGAAATCTACGACGACATCAAAGAGCTGATGCAAGATTTGCGTGCCCACCCCTGGAAGGTGCTCTGGAAGTAGGCGGGTGGGGCCGCGTGCGCCTCACTCGAAAGTTTCGGTGCAGCGGGTCTGCGGCGCGAAGCCCAGGCGTTGGTTGTCGGCGTCGAAGATCATCACGTGTTGATGCATCAGGCTGTTGCCGAGGATCATGTTGATGTTCTGCACCCCCGCGAGGGTGCCAGACTCGACGGCGGCGCAGTAGATGATTTCGCCGGTCGTGTGCACCGCGGGCATGAGGTAGGAGGAGGTGGCCGGCAGCCGCATCTGTACGAGGGTCCCCGCGGTCGTCCCCGGAAAAGTTAGGGTCATCGGCGGCAGCGCGGCATCCA
>JBBSTS010000459.1:0-1064 GCA_038235675.1 Myxococcota bacterium
CAGGCGTCCTGTTGCCGCGGATGCAGCGCCAGCCGCCGACGGGCCCGCAGGTGCAGTTCGACCTGGACGCTGGGCGAGGCGCCCTCGACCGGGTGAACGCGCACCTCTTTGATGGCGCTGGAGAAATATTGCGTCGGCAGGTCGCGGCCGACATTTTTGACCCGCACGCGGGCGTTGTCCAGGGTCACCACCACCAGGCCGGGGCGCGGCTGGGTCAGGGTGTAGTGCACCGGGTCGGTGGTAAACAGGTCCAGCCGTGAGGTGGCCGGTGCGTAAACGAAGTCGACCCGACACAGCTCGCGCACCTCGCCTGCGTCAAGTTGGTCGGCACTGGGTGCCTGCAGGGCCAAAAGGAGCAATAAGGTGCGCATTCTCTCAAATTAAACTCAGATCCCCCTGCAGCGCGAGGTTTTGGACCTCTCCCTCCTCAGCCGCTCACCGGCGGGTCGCAGGCGGCGCCGGTGAGCTTCGCCAGCGCTTCGCCCACCAGATAAAGCGAGCCACAGGCGACGACCAGGCCGGCGGGCCCCACGTGGCCCACGGCGGCGGCGTAGGCGGCGGCGAAGCTGGCGCGAAAAGGCGTGCGGTGGGCGGCCCAATCGGCGGCTCCAAGGCCGCGTGGGGTGCGCAGGCCGCAGGCCAGCAGCGGCACCTGCAGCCGCCGCCAGTGGCGCAACATCGCGCCCACCTCTTTGTCGCCCACCGCCGCCACCAACAGCACGGCGCGTCGCCGCCGTTGCCAGCGAGGGTCGGCGGCGAGGGCCGCCACAAGCGCCGCGGCGCCGGCGGGATTGTGGGCGCCGTCGAGCACTATTTGAGGGGCGCCTTTTTTTCGGGTCAGCCACTGGTAGCGTCCCGGCCATTCGCGCTGGGCACAGGCACGCCGCCGTGCCGCCGCGTCGACCCCCAAATGGGCCGCGGCGGCCATCGCCAAACGGGCGTTGTTCTGCAGGTAGGCCGGGGTGCTTGCCGCCAGCCCCGCAGGCGGCGCCCCCTCGGCCTCCAAGGTCCGCAGCGGACAGTGCAGGGCGCGGGCACGGCGCCGCAGCACGGCAGCCACGGCC
>JBBSTS010000460.1:0-1053 GCA_038235675.1 Myxococcota bacterium
GCGCGCGCGGACGCTAAGGCGATAGGCCGAGCGCTCACCGGCGGCCAGGCGCAGGGCGCCAGCCGCCCCAACCATCGCGGCGTTGTCGGTGCACAGCTGCAGCGGCGGCGCGCAGTGCCACAGCCCGGCGGCCTCACAGCCCGCCGCGAGCAGGCGGCGCAGCAGCGAGTTGGCGGCGACGCCCCCGGCGACGACGATGCCCGGGAGGCGATGGCGCACCGCCAGCCGCAACGCTTTGTTCACCAACACCTCGCAGATCGCCTGCTGCAGCGAGGCGCAGAGGTCGGCGCGCCGCCTGGGGGTGGGCGGCCCGGCCTGCGCCAGGTGGCGGGCCAACGCCGATTTGACGCCGGAAAACGAGCAGGCGGCGTCGTCCTTCGGCAGGGCCCGTGGCAGCCGCAGCGCCGTGGGGTCGCCGGTCTGCGCCAGCGCGTCGACCGCGGCGCCGGCCGGGTAGCCCAGGCCCAGCAGCTTGCCGCCCTTGTCGAAGGCCTCGCCGGCGGCGTCGTCGCGGGTGCCGCCGAGCAGCGCGTAGTCGCCGAAGGCGCGCACGGCGACGAATTGGGTGTGGCCGCCGCTGGCGATGAGGGCGAGGTGCGGAAAGCTCGGTGGCCGCTCAGTCAGCAGGGCGGCGCAGAGGTGGCCCTCGAGATGGTGGATCCCCAGCCACGGGCGCTCCAGCGCCAGCGCCAAGCCCTTGGCCAGCTGTACGCCCACCAAAAGGGCCCCCACCAGCCCTGGACCGCGGCTCACGGCGATGCCGTCGATGGCGGCAAGCCCGCCCACCGGTGCCACCGCCTGACGCACCAGGCCCTGGAGCTTGGCCAGATGCTCGCGCGAGGCCACCTCGGGGACGACGCCGCCATACAGGGCGTGCTGATCCTGCTGCGAGTGGACCACGTTGCTGCGCAGTCGCAGCTGCGGCAGGCCGCCGGCAGGCGGCGCATCCTGCAGCTGCACCACGGCGGCGGCGGTCTCGTCGCAGCTGGTTTCGATGGCAAGGACGGTAAAGCTCACGGCCCGGGTGTTAGAGGGTTATGTCGTTGGCGGCAA
>JBBSTS010000461.1:0-1047 GCA_038235675.1 Myxococcota bacterium
CCACAGCCAATCCCATCGCGTGTAACCCCGGCATGGCGCCAAGGGTAGCACGAGCCCGCGCCGCGATCGCTTTTTATAGCCCCGAGCGCACCCGACTTGCGTGCCGCCCCGCAGCAGCGGTAGGGGAAGCGAATGCTACGTTGGCAGACGCCGTTATGCCTTGCGGCCCTGTGTGCCTTTTTGGCCAGTCTGTCGGCCTGGTGGGTCCTCGGTTGGCCGCCGCTGGACCAGCCGCTCGACCTGTTGGCGGACGCGCTGCATGCCGCCACCGTCGTCAAGACGATCGCCGAGACGGGCTGGTACACCACCAACGCGCGCTTGGGGGCCCCCGGCACCCTGCAGCTGTTGGACTTTCCCATGGCCGACAACGGCCACTTTCTCTTGGTGCGCCTGCTGGCGTTCTGCAGCAAAGCGCCGCAGACCCTGCTCAATGCCTATTTTCTCCTCACTTTTGCCCTCTGCGGCGCCAGCGCCACCTACGTGCTGCGCCGCACGCAGGCAGCGCCAGCCGCGGCGCTTGTCGGTGGCCTTATCTTTGCGCTGCTGCCCTATCATTTCTGCAGCGGCGTCGCGCACCTGTGGCTAAGCGGCTACTTCGGCGTGCCTTGGCAGATTTACGTCGCCCTATCCAGCACCCAAATCTTGCCGCCGTCGGCGCGTCTGAGCCGCCGGGCTGCCATCCTGTGGGCCCTGGCGATGCCGGCCTTCGGCGCCTACTACACATTTTTTGCCTGCTACCTGCTGGCAGTCTGCGGCCTCTGCGAGCGCTTCGGGGCCCGCCGCACGTGGGCCAGCTGCCGCACCAACCTGCAGTGCTTGGGCGCCACCTGTTTGGGGCTGCTGCTAAATTTTTTGCCGGCGTTGTGGCATCGAATGCAGAGCGTCGACGTGCCGCCGCTGCGTCGACCGCTGCAAGACACAGAGATCTATGCCCTCAAGCTGGTGCAGATGTTTCTGCCGCTGGAGGGCCACCGCAACGCGATGCTTGCGGCCTTTGGCTCGGTCTACAACCACGGCGCGGTGATGGTGAACGAGAACCGCTACGCC
>JBBSTS010000462.1:0-1042 GCA_038235675.1 Myxococcota bacterium
TAAAGCTTGAGGTGGTGGGAGGTAAGCCCGGCAAGCTGCAGGTAGGTGGGGTTGTTACTGTCCAGATAGAGCAGCCAGCTTAAAATCTTGAAGGCCTCCATGGGCTTGCCCTGGTCGAGGTAGATCGAGGCGGCGACGTAGCCGGAACGCATCTGTCGGTCGGTGAAGCCGGCGACGTCCTTGGCCGCCACGACGCCATCCAGAACCCCCTGGGTCAGCTTCTGCGCCACCTCCTGCATCGCGGGCGTGCTCAGCAGGGCCACGGCCTCGGCGGCGTCGGGAATGTGGGCGACGCCTTTGAGACGCTCCTGCAGCTGGGCGTGCAGGGCCGCCTCTTCGTCGACCTCTGTGTCATCAAGCAGTTCCAGTCCGTCATCGTCGAGGTCGTCATCGACGTCGCTGACGCCTGTCTGCGCCGCAGCGGCTGCCGCTGCATTTGGCGCCACTTTTGGCGCCTCCGGTGCGATCCCCTGCGCCTTGAGCAGCGCCCGTGCTCGGCGCAGGTAACCGCCATCGGCGACGTTGCGCGCCGGCAGCTCGGTGGCCAGATGCAGCGCCCCGATGCCGTGGTGCTTGCGCCCCGACAGCAGGTAGGCTTCTCCCAGCAGGGCCTGTGAGGGGATGTCGTTGGGGTCGACGGCAAGGGCCATCAGGTAGCAGACGATGGCGCTGGCATACTGCTTTTGGGCGTGCGCCACCGCGCCGAGGCCTCGCCAAGCGCTGAGGCGTCGGGGAAACAGCTGCGCCAAAAAGGTGTACAACGGCGTCGCCAAATCGTAGCGGCGGTGGCGATAGTAGGCCAGCGCCAAGCTCTCGATTCCGTTGGCTGCCGCCGGCGTCATGCCGATGAACTCCCCTGTCGAGCTGACGCCGTCGTTGACCGCGTCGACCAGCCGCCGCAGCTGCGCCTCGTCGAGGCCACAGCGACCGGTCAGGCGCTCCAGCACCTCGGGCGGCAGGGTCTCGTAGGTGAGGGTGGCGCGGGGGCTGGCAGTCTGGAGCATGGTCGAGGGTTTCCTTGCGGCAGTAAGCTTAGGTTACA
>JBBSTS010000463.1:0-1040 GCA_038235675.1 Myxococcota bacterium
ATTTCTTTGCCGGCGGCCAGGTGTCCGGGGCACAGCTGAGTGCCGACGCCAACCGCGTCGCGGCGCAGGCACAGCTGCGCACCCTGCAGCTGCAGCTGTGCATCGACGTCCAGCAGGCCCTGCGCAAAGTGCGCAGCGGTGCGGGCATTCTCGCCGCCAGCGCCGAGGCAGAAGAAAATGCCAGCCAACTGCTGGCTGCGGCCGAGGGCCGCTTTCGCGCCGGCGTCGGCACCCGCCTCGAGCTCAGCGACGCGCAAGCACGCAAGACGCAGGCCGCCGCCACCCAGGTGCAGGCCACCTTCAGCCTCAGTACGGCGCGCGCCGATTTGCTCAGCGCCGTGGGACGGATCTCTTCGGATGCTTAAGGCCGCAACTTTTTTGTTCCTGCTCGGCGCCGCCACCGTGGCCTGCCAAGGGTCGTCGACGCCCTCTGGGGCGCCAGCGTCGCCGCCGGTGCGCGTGCGCCTGGCGCACGTGGTGCGCAAAGACGTGCCGATCGAGCGCCTCGGCGTCGGCAACGTCGCATCCTTGCGCAGCGTCACCATTCGCCCGCAGGTGGACGGCCAGCTCGCGCAGGTGCACTTCGTCGAGGGGCAGGAGGTCCACGCCGGCGACCTGCTTGCCACCCTCGACTTGCGGCCCTTCTGCATCGCCAAGGCGCAGGCCCAGGCGACGTTGAAAAAAGACCGCGCCGCCCTCGCCAACGCCCGCCTCAGCCGCCAGCGCAACGCCGAGCTGCAGCGGCAGGAGTTTGTCGCCACCATGGCGCTGACCGACGCGCAAGCGCAGCTCGAGCAGGCGCAGGCGCAGGTGGACATGGACGCCGCCGCCCTGCGCAGCGCCGAGCTACAGCTGGCCTACGCCCACGTGCGGGCGCCGGCGGCCGGCCGCCTGGGCATGCGCCTGCTCGATGCGGGCAACCTCGTGCGCACCGCCGATGCGGGGGGCTTGGTGCTGCTGACCCAAATGGACCCCATCGCGGTCACCTTCGCGCTGCCGGAAAATGAGCTGCCGGCGGTGCTCGCAGCGATGCAGGCTGC
>JBBSTS010000464.1:0-1039 GCA_038235675.1 Myxococcota bacterium
GAAGTCATCAAAGCATACATCGACGGCCAGAGAAGGCCGACGAGTTGAAACGGGCGAGTACGCCCGTGGGGCTCTGCATCCCGGGCCTGAAGGCCCAGGTTTTCCGCCCCAAAGCGAGGATAAAGTCCGTGGCTCAGGCGCCATGCAAAAATCTTCCCACGAGGCGCACTTAGATCACAGCCTCGCGGCAGGACGCCTGCCCCTATCCCAGCGCACCGCGCAGGTCGAACGGCATGGGCTCCTGGCTGGCGGCGGACTCGGCCTGCAAAAAGAAGGCGGCGCAGCAGTCGAGCACGTCCTCCACGCGCTCGAGGTGCATCGCCTGACGTCGAAAGGCGGTGGCTCCCTGTAAGCCGTGGGCGTACCACATCAGGTGCGGCCGAAAGCGTTTGACGCCGGCGAGGACGTCGCCAATGAAGGCCATGTGGTCCTGCAGATGCGCCTGCACCTGCCGCCAGCGGCGTGCCGGGCTGGGCGGCGGCACCTCGGGCTGCCGCAGCTGCTCGAAGATCCACGGATTGCCCAGGGCCGCGCGGCCGATCATCACCCCGGCGCAGCCGGTGACGGCGCGCATCCGGCGGGCGTCGGCCGGCACTTTGACGTCGCCGTTGCCGATCACCGGCACCTGCACCGCGGCGCGCAATCGGGCGATCATGCCCCAATCGGCCTGGCCACTGTAGCCCTGCGCCCGCGTACGCGCGTGCAGGGCGATGGCGGCGCAGCCAGCGTCCTGCAGGGCGCGGCCCATCTCCTCGTAATTGTGCGAGTCCACGTCCCAGCCGGCGCGGATTTTGGCGGTGATGGGCACCTGCAGCTGTTTGCACATCGCCGCCACCAGGGCCGCCGCCCGCGTAGGGTCGCAGAGCAGTGCCGAGCCGGCGCCATTTTTGGTTACCTTGCGCACCGGGCAGCCCATGTTGATGTCGAGGATCTTGGCGCCCAGCGCGAGGGCGCGCGCGCCCCCGGCCACCATCGACTCGACATCGCCGCCGAAGATCTGCACCCAAAAGGGCTGCTCGTCGCTGGCGTGGGTCAGGTA
>JBBSTS010000465.1:0-1025 GCA_038235675.1 Myxococcota bacterium
CTGTTGGCGCAGCGCCGCAGTGCGCCTGTCGATCTGGGAGGTTTGCTGACGTACGGCGCTTTCTTGGTCGAAATGGTGCGTGTCCATGGGATCCTGCCGCCTGAGGTGAGCGAAAAGGCGTCGCCAGACTGCAACAACGGCCGCATGTCTGCTGTGCATAACCGACGCCGTGCGGCACGTCCATAGCCGGCTGCAAAGAACCCCCTTGCCAAAGGACAGAACGCATGCCACCACCGCCGCATGTTGGCGTTGTCGAAGGCCCG
This sequence comes from Myxococcota bacterium, assembly GCA_038235675.1. Taxonomy (GTDB): domain Bacteria; phylum Myxococcota; class XYA12-FULL-58-9; order XYA12-FULL-58-9; family JBBSTS01; genus JBBSTS01. The sequence goes on from JBBSTS010000465.1 coordinate 264, forward strand.
CGCGGCCCTGGGCCTTGCTTTGGCCCTAAGCCTGGCGCCGGAGCCTGCCGCCGCCGCATCCCCCTCTGCGGCGCCCCGGCGTTGCATCGCGGTGGTGGGGACCAACGACCTGCACGGTGCGCTCGTGCCCACCCTGCGCCAGGCGCCCGTGCCCTTGGGCACGGCGATGGCGGGGGTGCGCAGCGGCGGCGTCGCCGCGCTCAGCGGCTATCTCCGGGCGCTGCGCCACAGCTACGGCGAGCGACTGCTGCTGCTCGATGCCGGCGACCTGTTTCAGGGCACCTTGGCCAGCAACCTGTCCGAGGGCCGCGCGGTGATCTCCGCCTACAACCTGCTCCACTATCACGGTGCCGCCATCGGCAACCACGAGTTCGACTTTGGCAGCGGTCGGGGCGCCCCGGCGGGCGCCGACCCGGTGGGCACCCTCAAGGCGCGCATCGCCGCCGCCGATTTTCCCTTCTTCAGCCTCAACGTTGTCGACGTCCGCACCCAGGCGCGCATCGCCTGGCCCAACACCCGCCCGAGCATCCTCAAGCGGGTGGGCGACGTCTGCGTCGGGATCATGGGGATCTCGACGGTGGACACGCCGCGGGTGACGCGGCCGAGCTACGTTGCGGACCTGCGTTTTTTGCCGCCGGCGCCGCTGGTGGAGGCCGAGGCGCTGGCGCTGCGCCAGGCGGGCGCCGAGCTGGTGGTGCTCGTGGGCCACTTGGGCGGCGCCTGCAGCGATCTGCGCGACCCCAACGACGCGCGCAGCTGCGA
>JBBSTS010000466.1:0-1020 GCA_038235675.1 Myxococcota bacterium
AGCCGCCGGCGGTCAGGGCGATCTCTGCGCCCTGGCCGCGGATCACCGTCAACAACGCTTCGCAGAGGGTGGCCTGCAGCACCGCCGCCAGCTCGGCGTCGGCCGGCCGGGCGGCGGCGGCCTGCTGCACTGCGACGCAGGGGAGGATCAGCAACAGGTCGCCGACGTTTATCGCCTGGGCGGCGCCGTGGCGGCGCCAGGTGGTGGGTTGGCCGCGCCTAACCTCGTCGCCGTCCTGCAGGTCGTCGTGCACCAGGGTGCCGTTGTGCGCCAGCTCGCAGGCGGGGGCCCATGCCTGGCCCCAATGGGGGTCGCCGCCTAGGGCAGCGGTGGCGCACAGCGCCAGGCGGGCACGCAGTCGTGTGCCGCCGGTCTGCAGGTGCTCGGCGGCGATGTCGGCGACGACGTCGACGCTGCCGACCGCATCGTTGACGGCTGCCGGGCGCGCTGCGGCACCGCGCACCAGGGCATGCATGCGCGCCTCGACCGCGCTGAGGGCGTCTTTTTCCACCTGTAAGCTCGACATGCAGGCGCTTCTACACCGGCCGCGGTGCCAGAGGAAAGCGGCCCTGCGGCCGCAGCCAGGCAGGCGCGGCAAAAGGCAGGGTCAGGGCGCTTGTTTTTTGCCACCGACCTGCTTTTAAGGGCGGCATGTTGGCCTCTGCTCCTTTCGCCCTGCTCGCCTCCCTCTGTCTTGCCGCGGCGCCGCCGGCCGAGGTTCCGGACGTGCGTCTGGAGCCTCCCGCCAATGCTGGGCCGCACCGTCCGGTGACCGTGACGCCTTGCACCACCGAGTCGCTTGCCGAGGCGGCCGCCCTGGCCGCCCGCGCCGCGGCCGAGTCGGCTGCCCGCACCGCCAACACCCTGCGCGAGCTGCTCGAGCAGCAGGCCATCGCCGCCGGCCTGGTGCCCGCGACGATGCCCGAAAGCTCCCCCTGGAGCTACAGCCTCGGCCTGTCGGGCTCCTCCATCAGCGGCAACGCCAGCTCCTACGGCGCCAAGGTCGACGGCACCGTCGAG